>JAUZOF010000184.1 GCA_030706585.1 Bacteroidota bacterium | reverse complement strand
AATTATTTTTTGAAAAATAAAATTAAAAAACGGAGAGAAAAGTACGCCAGAAGTGCAGGGCCCAAGCAAAATATCCGTCTGGAACGCATCGGGAAGTACTTCTTCGCAGCAGAAATTTGATGTCTATTTTATTGAAAACGGAGGAACACCGGCTTTTCAAACGACTACCACAATCGTTGCAAATAAATTAATCAAGAAGAATACTTATAATTATACCGGAAACGGATTATTGAAGGTTAAGTTTGTTTCTTCATCAGCAATATCAAGTGCGAATACCAACCTTTATTTCTATAATATTCTCATTGAATCTACCGCACCGGCAACCACACCAAGCCTTCAGCTTTTTTCGGGGGCCAATGCACAAACTGTTTATCCCAACCAGCCCATTTCAGCAATTACATATAAATGGGGAGGCACTGCCAATGCAGCAGCTATAACCTGGACAGGTACAACAAGTGGTTCAACCGCTCCGGATGGCATTACCGTGACAACAGATAACACTGCGAAGACAGTCACTCTCTCTGGCGCACCTTCTACTGCCGGAACTTATGAATATAGCATTACGGCTACTGATGGAACAAATACAACGGCAGCTTTAACAGGCTCCTTTACAGCAAAAACCACCACAAAAATCAAAATGGCCTACGTGACTACTGTGACTAACGGCGTTCCATCCACAACGGACCAGCCTTTCCTGACGGCTTTGGCTACGGACTTTGATCTTAATTATATTTCATCCACTGCAACCGGTGTGGATTATTCATATTATGATGTGATTATGCAAAGTGCAGTTCCCGGTTCAGGAGATGCAGGGCTTGCCGAACTGAAAACCAAGTGCCTGGCAAAACCATTTGTCCAAATGAAGACTTTCCAGTATCAATCTTCAAGATGGAACTGGATGACTCCGGCTAATACAAGCCAAACGACTATCGTCGTTCCGGACGCAATGAAATCACACCCATTATTTAATGGGATCACATTTAGTGGCGATGCTTCTAATGAGGTAATATTGACAACTGCCACAACCGGCAATATGGCTGTAAAAGTCACAGCCTGGGTGGGTACTCCATCTCCGGCATCCCCAACAGTACTGGCTACCGTAAAAGGAGAACCCGATCCGGCATATTGTTATATGGAAATACCGGTAGGAACGACGATGAGCGGAATGACTGCATTTAATCAATACAAACAGATGGTTTTGGGATTAAGCGAGGCGGCCTGGGGCAGTCTGACAAACGAAGCAATTACATTGGCGGTAAATGCTGCTAAGTATGTTGTGTCGGGTGTTAATGTACCTACAAATGTTAAGTCTGCTACAGCCAAATCTGTTTTGTCAAAAGAGTATTATGATATTTTCGGAAGAAGAGTAACCTGTGAACCACAAGGTGTTTTGATTGAGAAGATAATCTATTCTGACGGCTCTTCTGAATTTAAAAAAATACAGTTCAGCAAATAACTCACTACTGCACTATACAGAAAACCCTCCGAAACAACATCTGCGTTTCGGAGGGTTTTGTTTTTATTAAAATGTAGATTAGTCAATCAATTCACCAATCAGGGTAGCGGAGCTGGCTTCCAGGATTTTCACCTTAACGGTTTCGCCGATATGACGTCCGTTTTTGTTGAAAACCACCACCTTATTTTGAGAAGTACGTCCAAATAACTGTTCACGGGAGCGTTTAGAGAAACCTTCCACCAATACCTCGAACGTTTGACCGATATCCCGTTTATTACTTTCGTTAGACAGTTGATTCTGCAACTCTATAATCTCCTGCAAACGTCTCACCTTTATCTCTTCCGAAACATTATCTTCCAGATGTTTGGCGGCGTAAGTACCGGGACGTTCCGAGTATTTAAACATAAATGCAGTGTCAAATCCCACTTCACGCATCAACGAAAGTGTCTCCTGATGATCTTCTTCCGTTTCAGAGTGGAATCCACTGAATACATCAGTCGTAATGCCAACACCGGGAATAATACGTTTCATGGCAGCGATACGCTCCATATACCATTCGCGGTCGTAACGGCGGTTCATCAGTTTCAGGATACGGCTGCTTCCCGACTGTACTGGCAGGTGAATGTGTTTACACAGATTGGGATAAGCGGCAATGGCCTGCAAGGTCTCGTCGTTCATATCCTTCGGATGCGAAGTGGAGAATCGGATACGTATATCCGGAGCTGCTTCAGCTACCAGCTTGAGCAATGCGGTAAAGTCCACCACGTGACCCTCTTTTTCATAACGGTATGAGTTTACATTCTGTCCCAGCAAGGTTATCTCTTTGAAGTTCTTGGCCTGAAGGTCTTTCAGTTCATTAAGAATACTTTCCGGGTCACGGCTACGTTCACGTCCGCGGGTGTAAGGTACGATGCAGTAGGAGCAGAAGTTGTTACAACCGCGCATAATCGAGATAAAGCCTGAGATGCGGTTGCCTCCGATACGGGACGGAATGATTTCACGATACGTCTCGTCAGTCGAAAGCTTCACGTTAATCACCTTTTCTCCTTTTTCCACAGCTCCCACCAGGTTAGGCAGGTCAAGGTAAGCATCAGGGCCAACGACCAGATTCACGTTGTGTTCGCTGATCAGCTCGTCCTTTACTCGCTCAGCCATACAGCCCAATACTCCCACGACAAGATTTCTTTTTTTCTTGCGAAGGGAATTGAAGTAATGCAGACGTTGCACCACCTTCTGTTCGGCATTGTCACGAATAGAGCACGTGTTGACAAATACCGCATCGGCGTCGTCAAGCGATTCGGTTACCGTGTAACCATCCATCTCCATGATTGAGGCTACTACTTCACTGTCGGCTACGTTCATTTGGCAGCCATACGTTTCGATAAACAGTTTTTTTGATCCGTTTTCAGTTGCGGATTTAAAGTCCGTTCCTGCTTTTGTTTGATCCATTTGTTTGGTTTTAATAGTTGATGTTTATATAATGAGCTAATGACGATTCACACCCTCATCCCCTCAGTCCTTCAATCCCTGTCCTATGTGCCATATACGAAGACCTCACTAACGGTCCGCTTACAACATGCGTAAAACCCATATCCAGCGCGATTTGTTTATACTCTGCAAATTTATCCGGATGAATATATGCCGATACAGGCAAATGTTTACGGGTGGGTTGCAGGTATTGTCCCAACGTTATGCGGCGACAACCTGTGGCGTAGATTTCTGACAGAGCCTCTATGAGCTCTTCTTCCGTTTCACCCAATCCCAGCATCAAGCCCGTTTTGGCAGAAAACCCTTTTTCTGAAATGTATTTCAATACAGCCAGAGAGGTTTCATACTTTGCCGCACTACGCACTTCGGGTGTTAATCGACGTACAGTCTCCACATTATGCCCCACCACATCGGGATGTGCTGCCAGCACAATATCAATCAGCTTTGCTTCTCCCTGAAAATCGGGAATCAGGACTTCAATAGAGGTTTCCGGATTTTGCTTTCTGATTTGCAGTAATGTCTCTGCCCAATGATTTGCCCCCATATCAGGCAGATCATCCCGATCCACTGATGTGATTACGGCATATTTCAGCTTCAACTGATTAACAGTCATGGCAACCCGTTGAGGTTCAGTAGCATCTAATGGCAATGGCTTTCCGGTCGCGGTATTGCAAAACTTGCAGGAACGGGTACAGATTTCTCCGGCAATCATCAACGTTGCAGTTCCCTGTCCCCAGCATTCCCCCAGGTTAGGACATCTTCCGCTGGTACAAATGGTATGTAATCCCTGACCTTCGATCAGATGTTTAGTTTGTGTAAACCGTTCGTTATCGCCCAGTTTAACCTTCAGCCATTCGGGTTTTCTGACTCGTTCCATTCAGATTGATTCTTTATGAGTTCGCAAAGATACTTAGAAACAAAGCATTTGCAGTTGGGGTTCATTATTTTTAGGAACCCGGCATAACCGGAAAGCAGCCAGGGGATGTCCGAAAAGTCAAGAAAGAAAAACTATACGTAAAATCACTAAGGCGCGAGGTGTTATATTCAATCATATCTTTCTGTCTGTTTTTCCGCCTTCGCGTTCGCTTTGGGCTTTTGTTTCGCTGAGGACAAGAGAAACATTGTGCAGAGAGTCAATGTGAGAATATCCATCTGTAGGCTTTGTCCTCATCCTTTGCTTTGAGAAGATGATCAACTCAGTTTTCACTTAACCGGAAAGGCATCATTACACGAAATTTCAACGTTAAGAAATAGTTATCGCTGTTTTTATCAGCGTTATCGCTGGTTATTTGGGCGTATGCGCTGATATAATCAGCGTTAACGCTTAATATATCAGCGCAATGGTTGCTTTTTTAAGCGTTAGCGCTTGTTTTATGAGCGAATAGGTTTATTTATTCAGCCTGTTCGCTTACTTTTTCAGCGATAACGCTGATTTTATAAGCGTTAAGGCTGGTTTTTTCAGCGTTGTTGTACAATTGAGAGGATGTGTGAAAAGTCAAGGAAGATAAACTAAACGCAAAATCGCAAAGACGCCAGGTGTTTATATTCAAATATCTCTTTCCTGACGTTTTGCGACTTCGCGTTCAATTAATACTTTTGGGACACGCCCTTTGAATATTTTCAGAATTAAAATCTCAGGCAATATTTCCGGCTACCTTGAATGAATAATACTTTTGCATGAAATAGCTATAGGTCACCACAACAACCGTGGTGAGCATTTTGGAAACGGTAGGGAAGAAGTGGCAGTATTCAACAAACAGTTTCAGGAAGATGTAATTCAAAAGAATAGAACCGCCGACTGTAATACCGTATCGTAAAAGCTGAATTCTCCCACGAAGCTCGGAATCGCTAAACGTGATGAATTTCCCTAAGATGAATCCGGTCGTAAAGGTTATCGGGAAGACGAGCAAAAACGATGCAATGTGTGCGCTTATCGCAATGAAGCCCAGATGCAGAATCTTTTCTCCCAGCAAATAGTGGTAAAAAATGAAGTAAAGCAGAATATCAAAAGCGGAGTTTGCACCTCCGCAGGCTCCGTATCGAAATGTCTGAATGGAAATCAACCGTTGGAAAGGTTTGTAAAACCAGTCAATCAGCATGATCATCAAATCTCTAATCTTCTTCAAGCGAAATAGTTTTGAAAAATTTGAGTCAAATGTAATAGATTTATTTCGAGTCTACAAAACTTCTCATTCCCAGTTCATCTTTTTCAACAATCACCACTCAGATTCCTTACAATAAATAAAAATGCCCGGGAGTGTGAAAAAAATTGCCGGAGGTTTTAGTTGAATTAAAGCATGATAGATTGAAAATCATACATGACTATTGGCAATAAGGATCTAGGCTCCCCGGAAGGTAAGACATTTGTATTCAATCTCCTTTAAATTCTATGAGGTTGTAGACAACTGACGGGATGGTACTTGAATTTATAGGAGGGGTTCGCCGGTTTTTTAGGTGAAGAGTGAAAATGAGGAGAGTCACTCTCACTTTGTATCTAATTCTATTTTAAGTGTGATGTTACATCAAGACACAATTGATAAGCGTAACTTCATCGGTAATATCCATATAACCGGTACATTCTCCTTTCACCGTGATACGGACTCCCTTCCTGAGTTTGCCGGCCTTCTCTTTGTCGATAAGCCGGATAGAGCAATTGATGCCGCCACTTAGCATGGGCAGGTCGTTCAGTACGAGGCTCACACCGCCTTGCCGGTCATGATTGATTTCTTTTATAATCCCTGATACCTGTATGACTTTTCCCTGATCCGCAGCTAAGTATTTCTGATTAGCGGCGGCTTCATTGGTACTGAAATCATGATAAAGCTCTGTCGCTGTCAGTGTGTAATCAGCTTGCGCCGCTGCAATATTCCGATGGGGTTTATAGAACATATACAAAGCTATTCCAATGGCAGCAAGGAATAAAATGCCGACCATAATGCCGATGTTTCTATATAGCTTTTTATTCATGGCAGATGTTTCGTTACTTGATTAAACTTCAGAAGTTCAGTTCTACATTTACCTCAATCGTTGATGCAATGTTACGGGAAAGGCGGTTCTCGATTTTGATGTCGTAATCCTTGGGCGAGACATTGAATTTGGAGATAACCGTGTATTTGCCGTCTTTCACTTCAATGGTTCCGTCTGCTTCAATCTTTTTGGTGACATTGTGGATGGTCAGATCTCCGGTAACGGTGGTTTTGTAGATTCCGTTCTTTTTGAAATTAAGCCCGGAAAGATTCTTCACCGAACCAGTAAAACGTGCTTTCGGGTATTTGGCCGATTCCACATAGTTTTCATTGAAATGCTCCTGCATCAGGGCTTTCTTAAATTCAAACGACATCATGGGAATACTTACCGCAATGCTGCCTTTGCTCAGGTCAATGATTGCCGCAGCCAGATGAGTGTGCGCGATAATATCTTCCAGTGGGGCATGCGAGTAAAACCAGATATGTCCGGTTTTTGTGACCAGTTTGTCTTGTGCCATCGTCATTGACGTGAGCCCAAGAAGTGATATTAGTATTAAAGCAATTGTTTTCATACGTCATTGTTTATTTTGTTTTGACTACGTATGGAACTCGCATACAATGTCATACTCTTTGATGAACATTAGTTCATGCTCGTTTCATTAGGTTTTTACTTTTGATTTTTCTTCCCTTTCAGGGCAAATACCCTCGAAATATTGAATCCCAGGTGCAAGTCTCCCTTACTCCATTTTCCGGTAGTTTCCCCGATAAACGTTTTCTCAATCATACCCGTGGAATTGGATACAAGTAACTGGAATACATGGCCGCCAGTTTCCACATCAAAGCCGATAGAAAGGCAGTTCGTGGTATTCGATTCCGGATTCAGTCGCGGGTAATATTCGGCGTTGAGTGCCGTTCGGCGTGTAATCTTGTAACGGCCTGCCAGTCCTAATGCCCATACATCATTGTGATTTGCTTCTGTGGCAACAAGATTGCGGTGCAGCAGAGTCGGTGAAATCTGTAAGGAAAATCGTTCGTTCCATTTACGGGCTATCAGTAATTGGTGCAAATAGGAAAACCGGGACGAAAAAAGGTTATTCCGGTCAGGGTTACTCCATTTGACACTTATGACGCTGGTCTCAAAAAGGTAAGATACTGAAACCGGCATATTCCGGACACCGGACGATTGGCGGAGCAGGCTGAATTTTGTCAGTCCTGAAAAGGTCTTTTCCACCGAAGCCCGGCTGATACCGACCATCACCCAGTCTTTGATTCCGTATTCGAGATTGATGCAGGTTGTGCCCTGATCAAGCCCGAATAATTCATACGCTCCCTGATTAATCAAACCGAACCGGTGTGAAACGCGAAAATCAAGCTGCCCTTCCTTCATCCTTTCAATCGAATGTCCGTTGATGACCCGGGTTGATTTAAACGTAGCGTAAGTATATGCCGTTTCGGGAGGTGTGATACTGTCGAGCGAGTTTAACAGGTTCTCCGGGGATTGTGACATCATGTTTTGTCCACATAATAGTGCAACTAAGGTAAGTGTAGCTTTGGTCAACGTGTTCTTCATAATAATAGCGATTAGTTGGTTTCAATCAGTTATTGGGAGCGCCTGCATCTATCCACACCTTGATAGCCTTAATCTTGCAGCTGTCCAGCATCGGACCGTTCTGCGGCATGGGCGGATATCCGCTTTGGTGCGAAACGGCACCGTAGATGTGGCCGACATGAGACTTTACATCTGTATAGTTATCCAACGTTACCCCTCCGCCAAACGATTCTGATACACTGCTCCCATGACAACTGTAGCAGTTTCGTGAAAGAATTCCGCTTATCGTGGTGCTGTAGGTGACATTGTTTGCCTCGCATCCCGATGAGGTCGGTGGGTAAAGTTTCTCTTCGCTGTTGTAATAGCATCTTACAAATCCCAGACAGGCCACTACAAGAAATGTGGCTAACACGGTGCTTCTTTTCATCTTAATCTTTCAGGTTTTGTTTTTCATTCAGGAAGATGGTATTAAACGGATGCGCTTACCTCATTACAATCTTACGGATGTAATTCTTAGTACCTGTCGAAATCTGTACAAAATAGATTCCGGCCTGTACTTTGCCCGATAAGTCAAAAGTTTGGGCAAAAGAGCCTT
>JAUZOF010000183.1 GCA_030706585.1 Bacteroidota bacterium | reverse complement strand
CATGGAAATCACTCATACTACGTTCAATCTGCCATGCGTAAGCCGGCCTAATTTTACTCCAAAGCGTAGAAAAAATCAGTTTTACATCGTCCTGCACCACCGAAGTATTATTTACCAGAAATACATTGCTTCGTATTTTTTCGTTTAGTATCCCGCATTTGGTAGCCAAATCAAAACCATAATACTCATGGTTTCCCGGAATCCAATAGGTAGTAGCAAAGTTGTCGGACACATAACTGAAAAAATCCGAGTGTTTATCCATTACCGCAAACGGCACAATATCACCCGCCAACACCAACACATCCCCAATAGGTTGCAGTGGGTTTGCTTTCAGAAATTCCTTATTCTCGCGAAATTCCAAATGCAGGTCTGATGCGTATTGAATTGTCATATTTTTCTTTATTTTATCCGCTCCAAGTAAAGTTACCATCGTCTTGCATGCCTCTCTTTAAGTCCCCTTTAGTGGATTTAGGGGCAGTTCTACTCAATTTCAAGTTCCTTCAAATATCGTTGCATTTCAGCCTGAACATTTCTTAGTTCTGTTTCCAGTTTCTCAATTTCCTGTTGTACCGCCGCAATATCCACTTCGGCTTCTTCCTCAAAAGTATCCACATAGCGTGGTATGTTCAGGTTAAAGTCGTTTTCTTTGATTTCGTCGAAAGTAGCTACATAGCTGTATTTATCTTCGGCAACTCCGGCAGAAAGCTTGCCTTCGTTGAAACTGCGATAGGTGTCGACAATATGATTGATATGACTTTCGTTCAGTTTATTTTGATTCTTAGCTGAATCATACTGTTTGCTGGCATCGATAAACAATACGTTGGTATTGCTGCCTTTACCTTTGTTGAAAATCAGAATGGCTGCCGGAATACCCGTTCCGAAAAACAGGTTGGCCGGCAATCCGATAACCGCTTCCAGTATATTTTCTTCGATGGTTTTCTGACGGATTTTACCTTCGGAGCTGCCACGGAACAATACCCCGTGAGGAACCACCACGCCCACTTTACCACGTCCTTCGTAAGTGGTTTCTATCATGTGGCTGATAAAAGCCCAGTCGCCTTTGCTTTTGGGTGGTACACCCCGCCAGAAGCGGTTGTACTGGTCGGTCTCAGGATCCCAGCTGATAGTGGTTTTTCCTTCTTCTTTGTCTTCCACCTTACCCCATTTGTCGAGCGAAAAAGGTGGGTTAGCCACCACAGTATCGAACTTCATCAGCGCATCACCTTCTTTCAGTTTCGGGTTGCGTATTGTATCTCCCCAGCGTATAGTGGCATTGTCGAACCCATGCAAAAACATATTCATCACCGCCAGCGCCCAGGTACTTCCGTTGGCTTCTTGTCCGTACAACGAGAAATTATCCGAACCTACTTCTTCGCCTGCTTTTATCAGCAAAGACGCCGACCCACAGGTAGGGTCGCATATACGAGAGCCCGGGCTTGACTTGGTAAGTTTGGCTATCAGGGTAGAGACTTCTTTTGGTGTAAAAAACTCTCCAGCTTTCTTGCCAGCATCGCTGGCAAAGTTTTCAATCAGATACATATAAGCCCCACCTATAATATCTGTACCTTCCAAATGTGAAGGACGCAAATCCAGCTTATCGCTATTAAAATCGAGCAATAGATTTTTCAATCGCACATTCTTATCTTTTGTATCACCCAACACCGGACTATTAAAGCTGATATTCTGGAAAATACCAGCTCCGTCTTCACTGTACAGTTTCTCACGGTTAGCCTCAACCAAGTCTTCGAGCGCAATATCAATAATTTCACCAATATTCAATTCGTTGCGGTGTTCAAACAGGTACTTAAAATGACTGTTCGTAGGCACCACAAAGCGTTCGTGCTGCATAGCCCGTTTAGCCCGGTCGTGGTCGCCGTTGTATTTCTTCAGATAAGCATCGTATTTATCATCGTGTACATCACTGAGGTATTTCACGAAAAGCATAGTCAATACATAATCCTTATATACACTTGGATCTATACTTCCCCGAAAGGTATCGCACGCTTTCCACACTTCTTTGTTGATATCTTCCTGGCTAATCTTCATTTCTCTTTATTTTATGGCGTTTAATATTTGTTGTTGTATTTGTTTGTCGCGCAGCATTTCTATCTGCTGGCGCAATTCGATTTCTTTGTTTCTGAGTCTGGATATATTCAAAATCAATTGTTGTTTTTGAATTGGAGGTATCGAAATTTCTAACTCCTCCAACACCCCCTTTGATATTGACACAATGGAACTACCCATAGCCTGCCCCTTTAAATAAGTCTGAGCAACTGGATGATTCATTTGCCATGCCAGAAACTCAGGTAATATTCTACATCTGAATTTATCATTCAACTTAACCACAAAGAAAGACGTTGAAGCTACAGCCTGCTTTTCAATGTCATATACTGCAGCAAAGTTTTTAGTACCCTTAGCAGCAAAAAGCACATCGCCTTTTCGAAGCAAATGTTTTACAGCAAAAGCATCCGCCTTTAAATCCGGGTGTAGCTCAGTATTTATCTGCCCCGATTCATCAAAGTGCTTCGCTTGAAGATATATTACTTCCCCCTCAGGTGTAGGCTTGGCAAATACTCCTGTTTGAATACTTGCTATATGTTTTAGTGTTGTTTTCAAAATTAATTTCCTTGTAATAACGCTACAAATGTATACATTTACTTTCAAACAAACAAAATATTTGGAATAAAAATCAAAGTAGCAAGCCTACAAATAATTTGAGATTCAAGATGCGTTGTGGTAAACTTAATTGTATCAGATTATTAATGATTGATACATAGTGATATGTATTGTGTTTGGCAGTATTATGTCTTTCAAGAATACATCAATAAATGATTAGGTTGTGTGTTGACTTTTAGTACAGTGATTATTTTCGTTGGCCTTTGTTGGAACAACATTATAAATTAACTCGTGTATGTCAAGTAAACGGCGCAAAATACTTGACACTTTTGGTGGGTAATTGTAAGGAAGTACTGGCGTTATAATGAAAGTTGAGAATAGAGATGTTCAATAAAAACGGGTGTTCATTGGCAATGAACAGACGGAAATAATGAACATGGGGTGGTGACGCAGTTGGATGATGTTGAGCCCCATCCGGGGCTCGGGTGCGGAGGGGATTGGGGCCCCGGGTTGAAACCCGGGGTTATTAAAGTTTAATCCCTCCGGGATTGGGTAGAGCAGATTGATTTTGTAGTTTACCCGGATAAAGACGAAAGAAACTTCCGTCTAATCCGGCAAGCGGCTTTGAGCCGCTGCACGGAGGGGAGCTGCTGCCGGTGGGGGAACAGAGACTTACCGGTGAGAGAGGTGCCTCAACCAAGTCCAATGATGTAGTAATTTGCTTTGGCCGGGTCTTTGATGATAATTTCTTTATCACGCATGAATTTGATGTAGCCTTTGGCAGTACGCTCTTTGACGTCAAGGTATTCCTGTAGTTTGTCGGTGAGCTCCTGGTAGGTGTAGTAGCGTTTTTGAGAGAAGATGGCTTTGGCGGCTGATGTTAGTTCGTTTTCCTTGCGCTTTTCCTTTTCTTCTTTGGTCTTCTCGCCCAGATAGACGTGCATTTCTTCTTTCTTGTCCCAAGAGAACTGAATGAGTGGAACGTCCAGCGGACTGCCGTCGCGAACTTTCAGGACCTTAACGACAGAGACGCCGGGCGTGTCGTCTTTTTCAATGGAGAGGATACCGGCTGATTTGCGCTGAAGCTCGGAGCCTAAATGGCCACGGAGCTTTAAGCCGTTCGGGATAAAGTGCAATACGCAGACAATGCAGGTTTGGTAGATACCGGCCAGCCGGTAGAGTTCGTCGACAATGCGGATGCTTTCTGATTCGTCGTTGGCGGAGTGGATGAGGTCGGCGATGCCGTCGATAACGACCAAGTGGATTCCTCCGAACTCATAGAAAAACTTATCCATACTTTGGATAATGGCTTGCAGACGTTCTTTCCGGGACATGCCGGTTAGGCAATAGGCCCTGAAGCTATTTGGGAATCGTTTTTGTTTTGCACGCCTGAGGCTATTCAAGGTGTTTTTATATAGCTGGAGTTCGGATTGCTCGGTATCGTAAAGCAAGACGGCTTTATTTTCGCGGTTGGGTTTGACACGGGTTCCCAACGTATCGATGTCTTCATCTTCGGTATTGAGGGTACCTGCAACTAATGCACAGATGTAGTTACTCTTTCCTGTTCCTTCCCCGCCGGTGAGACAGCATAAATTACCTTGTGTACCGAGTGGGACATTATTAATGGATATAATCATTTCGGCTGATATGGGTGGTTTAGTGAAATCTATTTCGCATGATTTTAAGACTGCCATGGTTTCGGCATAAAGGGTATCCAGAAACTGGATAAACAACTTCCTGAAATCTTCCCTGGTATTTCCGAGTTTGAAATAATCGGAAATGTCTTTTTCCTCTTTGGTTCCTTTTAAAGGCAATACCATCCTTCTAACCCCAATGGAGGATAGTTGTTGCAGGTGTTTTTTGGAGGCTTCCAGCCCTGTTTTGTCGCAGTCGTACAAAAGGACGACATGCTTGAACCGGTAGGACAACTTTTGAATGGTGTTTGGCGGGATATTGGAGGTTTCACTGTTGAAACAGATTGCATTAAAGCCTTTTGATGAAAGGCTTAATACGTCTTTCTCGCCGCCGGTAATGAACAGGATGTTTCCCTTTCCCGGCAATTGCTCCAGACCAAAACAGTATTTATCGCCCAGATCCCCCGCATATTGGAACCGGATGTTGGAAAATGGCCGGTACAGCTTAACGTGCCGTTTTCCCTGGTAAGCAAAGATTGGTTCTTTTTCATTCGAGTTTTGTTTGTAGGCTTTACCGTCGTTGTTCTCGGAAGAAAACTCTTTGAGAGAAACAACCTGGTATTTCTTCAGGGTTTCCGGAGTGATTCCGTATTGTTGCCAATAATCCAGTTCGGCTTTTGAAAATGGTTTGACTTTGATGGAATAGGGCTTGATTTGTTTGGGTTGTTCTGTGGTTGGTTCCAAGATGGGGGACTTTGGGGACAGTGGAGACATGGTTTTTGGGGGCTGGTTGTAAGAAACATTCTCCAATCCCAGGGATAAATCCTGATTGATTTTTTGAAGGATTTGGAGGAAACCGTCTGCCTGACAGCAGTCGGTTTCACTCAACAGGCCCACGAAGTGAAAGCAATCCCCGCTGTAGTTGTCGTTCCCATAATCTTTCATTTTGTACTGGCTATTTATCTTGTCGAAATAGATATTGCAGGAGGCTTTCGTGTCCTTGTACAATGGGTTGAGGAAATTCCGACCAATGCGGAACGGGAAAGGGAGGTAATGTTTGAATACGTTCAGACCGTTATTTGTCCGAACGAGTATTTCTTCTTTGTTCAACATAGGTCTTGTGGTTTTCGATTAGATTATTCAGGGATTCCTGATTGCTACGAACCAAACGTTCGTTCAACATACGTTTTACCTCGGCAATGGTGTAATAGGTTTTACCCGAGATTATTGAATATGAAATCTCTCCTTTTGAGCGAAGGCGCTGAAGGGTCCGCTCACTGATTTTCAAAAATGTGCAGACTTCATAGCCATCAACCCAAGTTTCTTCGTCGTTGATTTCTTCGGGTTGATAGTTGAGGACAAATTTGGCGATTGTATTGACTTTTTCCATCAGCTCTTTGAATGCTTTGGATTCGATTGTGATTACTTCCATCAGTTTTTTAATTAAGACAATTAAGGAATTAAGAGAATTAAGTTGCTCGGTTGAATCATGTTCGCCCCTTTCAGGGACGATGTGGCTGATTTGACTTCTTCTCCGTAGGTTTTACCTACGGTTATTGATATTTGCCCGCTTCGCGGACATTAGTGAAGCCATAAGGCGACAAAAACTAATCCTGTTATTTGTATTCTACGATATAAATAAGACTGGACCTCGATTCGGTGCGTGGTTTGTACCAGCTTCTCTTTACTTTTTTGGCGCAAAAAAGTAACAAAAAACATAGCCAAAAAAAACTCGCTCGCTCGCCCATAGATTGTTCAACCGTATCGGGGAATTTGTGAATGGGACTCCTCACTCGGCAGTTTTTAGGCGGTTTGGAATTTGTGTTTGTCCCTTCGGGGCGGGTAATGGACCATTTGTACTTTATTCCGGGCATATCCGGCAAGCGGTATGGAGGCACTCTGTTATTGTTAAGAATATTCTAAGGCACGGGCAATCCAGCCGTAGAGGTATTTTTTGTTGGTGGGGCGCTTTTGGATGATGGAGATGTAATGCTCTATTTTGGCAACGGTAAAGGCTGCCTGGAAATGGGAGGGGTCGAATGCATTGATCTTTGCAAGGGTTTGTTCACCGAATATTCCATCGGCAATGGTTCCAATGATTGATTGTGCCAACCGGACACTGATCTGTATTCCGGCATTTACTGCGAAATCAAAGAGTGAATTGGCTGTCGTTTGGTTCCGGACATCATAGATTTTCATTGGCAACCAGAAGTTTGTCCAATAAAATACCTCAACTTCTTTTTGCAATTCGACATCTTTGTCCAGTGATGCGAGAAAGCCCGGTTTGCTTTTGTAGTTGTCGATAATCTCCCACCCGTGCCAGTTGCTGTGGGCGGCACGGGAAATGCCTTTGTAGGTTTCACCACCCAGGTCGTCCGGATCGTTGATGTAGCCTCCTTCGTGGAGAAGCGTTTTTTGTAGTGCAATTTTAAATTCTGCCATAACGATTAGATTTTAGAATCAAGACATAAGAGTCAAGACTTTGTTTTCGGCAAAGTTGGCGGGTTTTGTCGGGGTAAATTCACAAGTTATACCACATGGGGTATGAAAAAAAATCGGGGGACTGTAAGGACTGTAATGACCATAGGGCTCCATTCACCATTACTCATCAGGCGGTATTAAGTCGCTGGATGATAATGTATTTATGTCCTTACCTCTGAAATTTAGAGAGAAAGAACCACAGAGGTGTCACACAGACCTTCTATGATAGTAAATGGAATTTATTCACAAGTTGTACCACATGGGGTATAAAAAAATTCCGGAGGACTATATCGAAATTAACGACAAAAAGTCTCCAAGAGGACGGTAGGGCAGTTAAATTCTCTGGTCATTCAGGACAACGGAAAATATTCATTACGCGTCAAGCGGAATTTAGCCGCTGAACGCTAGCGACAGTGAAAGATGCAGAGGTCCACAGAGAATAGACATCCATGATGATAGTAATGGGGAACATTGCCAGAGCGGTTTATTGTGGTGGTTATACCACTTATTAAGAGTAGGAGAAAGCTGAGGAAATAAATGAAGGAAGTGGTAAATCGAAAGAAGCCTGATTAAAAGTCTTCTTCGATTTTCCGGAGGAGAGATGTTCTGAGAGAGTCTATAAACTTGGTGGGAGCGGAACGGTATTTGATTTCCGAGAATGTACGATATATATCAGGAATGCGGACATTAAAAGCATGCTCAAAGAATGCGGAAAGCTCCCGGATTTCACAATGTCCATTATTGATGGCACCAGAAGCGTGAATCGCATAAATAAGTTCTACCAATGATATTTTGCTTTCCGTCCATTGAAAAGGAAGATTGGTTATCCCAAGTGGACTACAATTGGGATTGGACTCTTTAATTGTAAGCGTTTCTATTTCTTTCTTCAAAAAGAGTTCCAGGCGATCATTCACCAGAATCTGTGCAACCATATAATCATGACCTGTTGAAAAATCAGGATCCATATAAAACGTAAGGCTGTACTGACAAAGATGAAAATTTTCTATGCCCCGAATAAAATATTTTTCATCGAGAAAAGTGGAACCCATTCTGTAGTACTGATAGAATTCCCAATGATTTTTAAAGAAGAAGGTCAGCTTTTCAAGATGCCCCCGGAGGTAGTCTTTTTGCATTTCATAACTGCCCATTACCGGCCTACGACTCTCAATTTCGAACAATTTCATGTGGTAAATCAGCTTACTGACTATTTCTGGCTTGATTTTTTTGAAAAAATGAATCTCTTCCGCTTCGTCTTTGAAAGAATACTCTCTGATAAATGCCTTAAGTAGTAATATTGCACTTTTAATGTGACAGATTGACTCCTGCGCTT
>JAUZOF010000182.1 GCA_030706585.1 Bacteroidota bacterium | reverse complement strand
TTGATCATATATATCAAGAAGTAATACAAAATCCATATGTTGAACAATTTATAGTAATCACTGGTGATGGACATTTCAGTTCAGTTATTTCATTTTTACAAACATTTTGTGATAAATCAGTTGGAATTTTTGGAGTATACAATACCCTTAGCAAACAATTAGTTAATTGTTCTTCTTGGGCAAAGATTATAGAAGATAATAGTTTTTATTTGAATAATCTTTTGTGCTTCAAAGGAAGGAGAGCGTCAACATCGTTGAGACTTAAATAGCCTGATAATTGTCATTTTTTTCTGTTTCATAACTGTATAATTTTTGGTTATGGTTTATAATGCAAAGTTCTTTATTTGCAAGTCTCCCCGAAATCCCGTTGAATAGGTATATTCATACCATATTTATGGGATATTTTGTGTTGCATAGCATTTTGTTACACATGGAATAAGCTGTTTATACTCAATTAGACTAAAAAATAAGATGCTTTGGCGCGAAAGTGTAGTGTAAATGGCAACCTGTACTAAGGCTTATAATTGGGGAAAGATTGTCACTTCTAAAGGCACTGAAAACAAAAAAGCTATTGCAGAACGAAGAACATTCGTGATTGACTGTTCCTGGTTTTGCAATAGCTTTTTAAGATGATTATTGAATAACTTAAATCTGGTACTCAATGGGTGGAGTCTCCACTTTACCGAATTTGATTTTATTCCAGGCTCGTTCATGGAGAAAGTATAGCGTCATTTTGGTAAATAACTCTACGGCGCCGATGGAGAAGGCAAACTTGATGTTGCCCACGATGATAAATGAGATGATAACCGTATCGAATGTGCCGATGGTACGCCACGATATGGCTTTAATGATGCTGCGGTATGATTTTTCTGATGTCATGATGATGTTGTTTGGGGTGATGATGTGTTGGGTTTTTTCTTTGCAAAATACAATCGAATCGATAATGCAAAGATGCACCAACTTCATCCCCCAATAAATACCATATTCAGGGTAAATCGATACCTAGTTTGTAGTAAATACAGATAGTACCTATCCCAAAACTCTAAATTCTGGAATAGGTAGCCGGTTTTTCCTTTAGCTGAAAGCTCCTTCCAGATACTTGCGGGTCAGCTCCTGTTTCGGGTTTTTAAAGACCTCATTGGCAGGACCTTCTTCGATTACTTCACCCAGATACATGAAGATGACATGGTCGGCGATGCGCAGGGCCTGACGCAGAGTGTGCGTCACCAGGATAATCGCATATTCCTCTTTCAGTTTTACGAAAAGCTCCTCGATGTGGCGGCTTGAGATGGGGTCGAGAGCCGATGTGGCTTCATCTGCCAGGATAAACTGTGGCTCCACCGCCAGTCCGCGTGCCAGACAGAGGCGTTGTTGCTGACCGATGGAAAGCTTGGCAGCCGGAGCGTGCAGGCGGTTTTTTACCTCATCCCAAAGTCCCACCGCTTTGAGATAATGCTCTACCGTGCGGTTCAGTTGTTTCTTGTTGCGGACACCGTGGATGCGCAGTCCGTAAGTGATATTGTCGTAAATGGACATCGGCAGCGGGCAGGGGCGCTGTGACAGCAATCCCATCTTTTTACGGATGTGTGTCACTTCGGCCTTTTTATCGTAGAGGTTTTCACCATCGACAAGTACGCTTCCGTCGAGAGTCACATTCTCCGTGTTGTCGATTAAGCGGTTGAATGTCTTCAGCAAAGTCGATTTACCGCAACCCGAAGGGCCGATGATACAGGTTATCTTCTTGTCGGGAATGGTCAGGTTGACATTTTTCAGAATATGATTTTTCTGAATGTGAACGTTGAGGTTTTCCACCTTTAGTTCGGCGCCGACTACGTTGTTGCGGATTTTATGATTGGGAATGAAAGCCGGTTCCTCCTGTTTGGATTTAAACAGACTGAGGAAAGAACGGCGTTCTGTCTCCGGTTCGAAGTTTAGGGCAGGAATGCCAAAATCAATGCTTTTCATATCTCCTTATGTGTTTTGATGTTGTTGTCTTATACTTTGTGTTTGGAAAACTTGTTGGTAACGATTCTTCCGAGGATGCTCAGTATGAGTACGATGATGGTCAGGATTAATGCCGCAGCATAAGCGCGGTCCTGCACATCGGCTGACGGACTACTCAACTGAAAGAATACCGACAAGGGTAGGGTAGCGGCCGGTTGGCTAAGCGATGTGGGGATGCTATCCGAAAATCCGGCGGTAAACATCACCCCGGCAGCATCACCAATAGCGCGGCCGATGGATAACAATGTTGCGGTCGCAATTCCCGGTGCAATCTGACGAACTACTACTTTGATGGTTTCGAGCCGGGTAGCGCCGAGTGAGTAGGAAGCATCAAGCAAATCACGCGGAAGCTGTCGTGCCACCTCGTCCATCGAGCGGATGAAGATGGGGATAATCAGCAGTGTGATGACCAGGATACCTCCTCCGAGTGATGTTTTCAATCCCAGGAAAATCATGATGGTAAAGGCAAATGCACCATACACGATGGAGGGAATGCCAAACAGGATGTCGAATGACAAACGCGCCAGGTAAGCCAGTTTCGATTGTCGTGAAAGATAGACATTCAGGTAAAAAACGACCGGAATGCTGATAAGCAAGCCCAGCAGGGTAGAACCTCCCACGATGTAGAGTGAGCCCATAATGGCATTCAGCAAACCGCCTTCACCGCCGATGTAGAATCCTCCGCTCGGCAGCTTGGTAATCATGTCCCAGTTAAGCGCAGGCAGTCCCCGCTCCAGGATGGTATATAGGATGTTCCCGACAAAGGCAAACACCAGTAGGGTGGCCAGTATCATCAGAACTTTGAATATTTTTTCTTCGATGAAGCGCATAATGTAAATTTGTGAATTAGCAGATTAGTAAATTAGCAAATTGGAAATCATTTTCACATTTTCAAATTCTCAAATTTGCTAATTAGTTCTTTTCAATTCGATGTAGCACAATCCGTGAACCAGCATTAAATAGCAGCACTACGATAAACAGGAAGAATGCCGCCAGCATCAGGGCTGATTCGTAAAGCGGAACTGAGAGCATTTCTCCGTAATTATTGGCAATCAAAGCCGGTAGCGGGTAACATGAGTCGAATAGCGAATGCGGTATCTGAGGTAAATTTCCACAGACCATTAGCACGGCGATGGTTTCTCCAAAAGCGCGGGAAACGGCCAGCACCACTGCGGCGATAATGCCCGGAAGGCTTTTGCGCAGGATAATCAGTTTGGTCGTTTGCCATGGTGTCGCGCCCAGTGAAAGGGAAGCGTCACGCAATTCGCGCGGAACCGATGAGAAAATCTCGATAAACAGGCTCACCAGCAGCGGCAAAATCATGACCCCTAACACGATACCGCCCGCCAGTGTGCTGTAACCGGTGGCGTATTCTACAAAATGAGGCGCCAGTTTCTCCGAAATCCAAGGCACGATGAGCAGGATTCCCCACACGCCATACACCACCGAAGGAAGTCCGGCCAGAATATCAAGGGCGGGAAATACCCATTTCTTAACGTAAGATTTGGAATGCTCGGTCAGAAATACGGCTGTAAGCAAGGCAACTGGCAGAGCCAGGAGGGTTGCAATCAGCGTAATCCACAGCGTACCGAGAATGAATGGCAGGAACCCGAATTTTGCTTCGCCTGGTTTCCATTCTGAAGAGGAGAGTAATTCCCAGAGGGATTT
Organism: Bacteroidota bacterium; assembly: GCA_030706585.1. Classification (GTDB taxonomy): domain Bacteria; phylum Bacteroidota; class Bacteroidia; order Bacteroidales; family UBA7332; genus CAXXIC01. The sequence continues at coordinate 4,403 of JAUZOF010000182.1, read as the reverse complement.
GGTTTCAAAGATTGGTGCCGATTTCAGGTATAGTCCGATGGCAATGGCAATTACCAGCAGCACAGAGGCAATGGTAATAACCAGCATGGTACCTCCGGCTATTTTATCTTTGAGAATTCTGTTGTAAGCAATTGATGACATGATGTTGGGTGCGATTTTGTTTCCTGATGCATGAGCTCAAGTATGAGCCGTACATTCTTTTTTGTTCATCGTTGAGCTCAAGTATGAAGTTTTGAGTTTGTTTGGTCCATACTTGAGCTCAAGTATGGGCTGTGGAAACTTTTTTGCTCATCGTTGAGCTCAAGTATGAGGTTTTGGGTTTGTTTTGTCCGTACTTGAGCTCAAGTTTAGGCTGTACAAACTTTTTTGTCTATCGTTGAGCTCAAGTATGAAGTTTTGAGTTTGTTTTCTTCATACTTGAGCTTAGTGATGAGCTTTTCAATCTTATTTCTTCGTCACTAAGCTTAAACCTAACAGGTTTTAAAAACCTGTTAGGTTTGACCTTTTGGACGATACCCTTGGGGGTGAGGTGTTATTTCAACTTTGCCAGATTGGCTTTCAGTTTGTCTTTATTCAATTGGATGTAACCCACGGCGTTGCTGTATTTTTGTCCTTCGGTCAGGATAAATTTCAGGAACTCGACTACCACCGGTTTTGGTTTACCGTTTGAAACCAGATAAAGGTCACGGGCGGGAGGAGAAGGGTATTTACCACCGGCAATAGCACGGATTAGCTGGTTTGAATTGGCGTAAAACTGTTCGTCCGCATCTATTTTTCCATTATTATTAATGTCGATAGGCAAAACGAGGATGCCGGGATTCGGTTTTTTGCTCTTGATGTCATAGGCATAAGAGATATTATTGTAGCCAAATGCCAGCGGGTCTTTTTGCACGGCAGAGGCGATACCCGGGTCGCCGAAAACGGCGGTACCCTTCAGGTCTTCCTGTTTTTTGCCGAGGAATTTTGCCCAGGTCTCACCCGCACCACAAGCGTCTGAACGGGTATAAAGGTGTACCGGAACGCTACTTTTTACGCCGGTAATATCCCCCCAGTCGTTGAACTCTCCGGTGATAAAGAGCTTTTCAGCTGCCTTTTGAGAAATTCCCTTAGCCAGAAGTTCTTTGATTTTCGGGTTTTTCGCGTTGATGGTCGGCACTACGGAATATTTTGCTACGGCATAAGCCAGTGCACCTTTTTTGACTTCATCCGGGTGGATTTCGCGGGAAACCATGCCGAGGTCAACTACCTTAGCTAATGCATCGGTGATTCCCTTACCTGCGCCACCGGCTGAAATGTCGATTTTTACTTTCGGGTGAAGTTTTTTGAACTCATCGGCCCATTTTACAGCCAATGGATAAAGAGCAAAGGCTCCGGAGAGGGAAATTTCTCCCTGTAATTCGTTGCTTGCTGCTTTCGCTTTGGAAGGCAAAGCCAGCAAAAGTGTCGCTAAAACGAGAAGTGAAGTGAATTTTTTCATCTGATGTGGGAATTAGTTGTTTCTTATTGACCTATATTTGTTAGAGGTAAATCTTTACTTGAAATTGATACTGCAAAGGTGGCCACTATACAGGCCGAAAAGAATACCCTGATTTAGGTATATCCATACTTAGTTTAGGGTAAATTGAAGTGAATTATGTTTGAAAACAGATTTTTTCCTACCGAAATGGTGGTAAAAAAGCCATAATTCCCCATTTTGCTTTACCTTTGCCAATGGATTAATACTAATCTTATGAAACGAGCTTGACGTAATGTTCATCAAAGTAGATGACGTTGTATGCAAGTTCCATACGTAGCCCAAACAAAATAATTAATGACGTATGAATAAGCCCACATTTGTCTTAGCAGTCAATCAGGATCTCATCCGTTTGGGATTTGAATACCTGATACAAGCCGAAATCCGTAACCATCCGATAGAAATTGTAACCACCAAGTCTGAATTGCGCCGTGCATTGGCGATGAATGATTTGCCGGTAGTGGTGGTGGATTTCGAGACTTTCGATTTTTCAGGGATTGAAGAGGTGGCAACTTTGGCACAGGCTTTTTCCGAATCCAAATGGCTGTTTGTCTCTGAGAAGGTCAATGAGACATTCGTGCTGCCTTTGACCTCAGCATTGCCGGGCGCCAACTTTGTCCTGAAAACAAATACGCATGATATCGTAGTGGCGGCCCTTCAATCGACTATGGCCGGGAAGAAATACTTTTGCAGTGAAGCGCTTGATGTGATTCTTGAAGGACGCACCCGCAAGCACATTGACCATAAGAGTCTGCTGACACCTACTGAAAATGAGTTGGTGCAGCTGTTGGCACAAGGAAAAACCACCAAGGAGATTGCCGAAGAACGCTGCCTCAGCCACCATACTGTAAATACGCACCGCAAAAACATTTTCCGTAAACTGGAGGTAAACAGTGTGCAGGAGTTGATTAAATATGCGTTGAAGCACGGGTTGGTGGATTTGACGGAGTATTATATATGACCTCCCCCTTCCCCTCCAAAGGAGGGGAGAAAGAGTCCGTTTTGAAACTGAGGAAACAGAATTAACTTACAAATATTAATGACCGCACTTTCCATCTCTCTCCCCTTAGGGGAGGGTCGGGGTGGGGTCTCTCTCTTATTATTATGCAAAAAGATTTCACTACCGGTATTATCAGTACCGGGTATTTCAAAAAAGACGCATACAACGCATTACAAATGCCGTTGTATGCCAATGCTGCTTACGAGTTTGAGACTGCGGAAGCGATGGCGGATGCTTTTCAGGGTCGTTCGGCTGAACATACCTATTCACGCATAACCAATCCTACTGTTCATTATTTTGAGCAAAGAGTACAAAAGATTACCGGTGCTGTTGGTGTGACGGCTTTAAACTCCGGGATGGCCGCCATTACCAATGTCATTCTTGAGCTGGCCTATGCAGGGGCAAACATTGTAACGTCATCACACCTTTTTGGAAATACATGGTCATTGTTTAGTAGTACGCTGGCTCCATTCGGACTGGAAACGCGCTTTTGCGACCTGACCAATCCGGAAGAAGTGGCAGCTAACGTGGATGAAAATACCTGCGCGATTTTCCTTGAAATTGTAACCAATCCGCATCTCGAGGTCGTTGATCTGAAAGCTTTGTCAGCGGTGGCAAAAAGCAAAAATGTGCCATTGGTGGCCGATACGACCATTATTCCGTTTATTGATTTTCACGCGCAGGATTTCGGGGTAAATATTGAGATTGTATCCAGTACGAAATATATTTCGGGCGGTGCGACAAGTATCGGTGGCTTGGTTATAGATTACGGTAATTTCAACTGGAAGCATTCGAAAAGATTGGAAGCATTTGCCAAACAATTCGGACCGATGGCTTTCACAGCAAAAATGCGCAAAGAGATTCACCGTAATGTAGGTGCTTATATGTCACCTCAAACGGCGCAATTACAGACTCTAGGATTAGAAACCGTAGAATTGCGTTTCCGTCAGGCTTCCAATTCTGCAAAAGAGTTGGCAAAACGGATGAAGTCGCTTTCCGGTATTAAACAAGTGAATCATATCGGGTTGGAAGACCATCCGTACTACAGCATAAGCAAAGAGCAGTTTGGCGAATATACCGGTGCGATGTTTACCTTTACGCTTGACTCTCAGGAGGCTTGTTTTGCATTCCTCAATAAACTTAAGCTGATTCGTCGTGCAACCAATCTGTTTGACAATCGCACGTTGGTTATCCATCCGGCTTCTACTATTTATGGCACATTTACGCAGGCACAGCGTGACGAAATGGATATTGATGATAGTCTGATCCGTATTTCAATCGGATTGGAGTCTGTTGACGAGTTGTTGTCAGATATTGAGCAGGCATTGGCTTAACTAATTCTACTATCGTTTTTGTCCTATGTCAGGCTGTTTCTCTCGCAGATAGATTTTTTAAGATAATGAATTCTTAGCGAGAGGAGTATTATTTTTACAGGTGAAATGTTTTTACAGCATGTGACGTGTTGATAATCTGTCTGTACAGATGAATTCTAGACGGTCTGTAAATGAATTTTTATCTGTTCTGTCCGTTCCTTTTTATATATAGTTCCCGGGGTTTCGCTGAATCTGCCGGATACGTCTTTTACAGGTTTACACTTAACTCAAAGACGTTTCCAGTGATTTCGAAACCCTTTTTTGTATCCTGATTCTATGTAAGAGTTTCATATGAGTTTTTTTCTTTTATTTAAAACCAGTATAAACAAAATGGGTTTCCTGTTGTTTCTAATAATAGAAGATCGAATGAAAGAAAACCATAGTCAATTCTGGACTTATATTGAAGTTCGTTTTGGTTAATGTGTTGTTATTCAGGATTCAATGTTTTGTTTTGTTGCTTTTCACTGATGTTCTGTGAGCTGAAAAATATATTTCTTGCTTTATGAATAATTTGTTT
>JAUZOF010000181.1 GCA_030706585.1 Bacteroidota bacterium | reverse complement strand
TCGGACTGCTTCGTCCGATTACCTTGTGGCCTTTCCCAACTGACGCCATAAATTCCTACTCTGATAAAGTAAAAGGGATGCTCACTGTCGAACTAAATGCTGGACAAATGGTAGAAGACGTGCGATTGGCTGTAAATGGAAGAATCAAGGTTGAACACTTTGGCCGTTTAGGCGGGATCGTTCCTACTCCGGATGAAGTACTGGAGGCATTGAAGAAAATGATTTGAAAATGAAAGAATGAAACGATTAATGACTGAAGAACCAAGATTTGAGACAACTCCAGAAATCTTTATTTGTTGTTTATCGTCTATCTTCTTTTATCTTTTATCTAAATCAACACTCCCAATAATTAAAACAAATTATGGCAACTGATATAATGATTAATCCAGAGAATCTGGTGTACGCCAAACCCAGATTGCTCAACGACAACCACATGCACTACTGCCCCGGCTGTAGTCACGGGGTTGTACATAAACTCCTTGCCGAAGTAATCGAAGAGATGGGACTCGAAAACGAAACCATCGGAATCGCCCCGGTAGGTTGCGCCGTCTTCATCTACAACTACATCGACATCGACTGGCAGGAAGCAGCCCACGGACGTGCCCCTGCACTGGCAACGGCTATCAAGCGCCTCAACCCAAAGAAAATGGTATTTACTTACCAGGGAGACGGTGACCTTGCGGCTATCGGTACTGCAGAAACCATCCATGCCTGCAACCGTGGTGAAAACATCGCTATTATTTCGATCAACAACGGTATTTACGGTATGACCGGTGGCCAGATGGCGCCAACCACCTTGCAAGGCATGAAATCATCGACCTGTCCCGATGGACGCGAGATCGAACTAGCCGGCTATCCGCTGAAAATTGCAGAGATGGTAGCTTTGCTTGACGGCGTTTGCTATGTTACCCGCCAGAGTGTACAGACAGTTGGTTCTGTCAAAAAGGCAAAAAAAGCAATCCGCAAAGCATTTGAAAATTCGATGCAAAATAAGGGGACCTCAATGGTAGAGATTGTTTCCACCTGTAGCTCAGGTTGGAAAATGACTCCCGACGAATCGAACAAGTGGATGGAGCAAAACATGTTTCCCCACTACCCTCTCGGTGACCTCAAAGACATTTAATTAACCCAACAGTTCAATAAGCGCGAAGATGCAATTGAGAGAAATCTTTATTGCTCCTTCGCGTTTCAACACAAAATATACTACACAATATGACGGAAGAATTAATCATTGCCGGTTTTGGCGGACAAGGTGTACTCTCTATGGGTAAAATCCTCGCCTACTCCGGCCTGATGGAAGGAAAAGAAGTCAGCTGGATGCCATCGTACGGCCCTGAACAACGAGGTGGAACCGCCAACGTAACAGTTATTGTTAGTGATAAAAGAATCAGCTCTCCGGTATTAAACACCTTCGACACTGCCATTATACTGAATCAACCTTCGATGGATAAATTCGAAACAATGGTAAAACCTGGCGGCATCCTGATCTACGACAGCTACGGCATACATAAGCCACCTACACGAAAAGATATCTACGTTTATAAAATTGATGCCATGGATGCGGCTTCAGAGATTGATAAACGGGGATTCAACATGATCGTTCTCGGTGGATTCCTTAAACTTCGCCCCATAGTCTCACTGGAAAGTGTATTGGAAGGATTGAAAAAATCTCTACCCGAACGCCACCACAAGTTGTTGCCTATGAATGAAAAGGCCATTCAGGCAGGCATCGAGCTAATACAACTGGTTTCCGAGCCAGTCACGAAATAAGATTACATTTATACAATAAGCCACTAAAGCCGGACACATTTCAGTAAACGGTCATTAGTGGCTTTCTGTTTTAATTTATCTGAAAATAAAAACGAGGTATCGCAGCCTGTCAGCATATAATATTCAAACTTTAAGGCCATTTTTAGGTGCTAACAGAGCTTTATTTTGTACTTTTGCGCAAATTCTATAAATCAAGCAATTTATGTCGGAAAACAAGAAGATTAAAACGGCTTTAGTTTCTGTTTATCACAAAGATGGATTGGACGAAATCATCACCAGGTTACATAACGATGGGGTAAAATTTATCTCTACCGGAGGAACTCAGGAATTCATTGAGTCACTGGGCTTTCCCTGTGAAGCGGTGGAAGATTTGACCGGTTATCCTTCTATTTTGGGTGGTCGCGTAAAGACGTTGCACCCGAAAGTATTCGGAGGTATCCTTTGTCGTCGTCAACTGGCAGGTGACCTGCAACAAATCGAGCAATATGAAATCCCTGAAATTGACCTCGTAATCGTTGACCTCTATCCATTTGAAGAGACAGTAGCTTCCGGCGCTGAAGACCAGGCTATTATTGAAAAAATTGATATTGGCGGCATCTCATTGATTCGTGCTGCTGCTAAAAACCATAAAGACGTTGTTATCATTGCGTCTAAAGCTCAATACACTCCATTCCTGGAACTGCTTCAGGAAAAAGGATCAGCAACTTCACTCGAGGATCGTCGCTGGTTTGCCAAAGAAGCATTCGCTGTTTCATCAGGTTACGACTCTGCTATCTTCAACTACTTTGACGAAAACGAAGGCAGCTACTTCCGCAGCACTGTGGACAGCGCAAAAGTACTTCGTTACGGAGAAAACCCTCACCAAAAAGGTCTTTTCTACGGAAAATTCGAAGAGATGTTCGAACAGCTTCAGGGAAAAGAAATTTCGTACAACAACCTGCTTGATATTGACGCAGCGGTTACTTTGATCAGTGAATTCAGCGACCTGACTTTCGCTATCCTGAAACACAACAATGCTTGCGGCTTGGCTTCACGTCCGGTAATGCTGGATGCATGGAAAGACGCATTGGCTGGTGACCCTGTTTCAGCATTCGGAGGCATCCTTGTTACCAATGGCGTTGTGGACAAAGCTACTGCTGAGGAAATCAACAAACTTTTCTTCGAAGTAATCATTGCTCCGGATTATGACATGGATGCATTGGAGATCCTGACTTCTAAGAAAAACCGTATCATCCTGGTTCAGAAACAACCGGTAAGCGGAGGTAAAATGTTCCGCTCCCTGTTGAATGGAGTGTTGGTACAGGATAAAGATACCAAAATTGAAACAGCTGAAGAGCTGAAAGTTGTAACAAACAAAGCGGTTAACGCTGAAGAAATCGAAGACCTGTTATTTGCCAATAAAATCGTAAAAAACAGCAAATCGAACGCTATCGTATTGGCTAAAAACAAACAGCTTATCGCCAGCGGTGTAGGCCAGACTTCACGTGTAGACGCATTGCGCCACGCTATTGAGAAAGCCGGCTCATTCGAATTTGACCTGAACGGCACTGTAATGGCTTCGGATGCATTCTTCCCATTCGCTGACTGCGTGGAGATTGCAAACAAAGCAGGAGTTACTGCTGTAATTCAACCGGGTGGTTCGGTAAGAGACCAGGACTCTGTAGACTATTGTAACGCTAACGGCATGGCAATGGTAACAACTGGTTTCCGCCACTTCAAACACTAATAGGAAATTTGGGGATGTGAAAATCAGAGGATGTAAAAATGTAATTTTCATTTCCTCTCTCCCTCACCCCCTCAAACCATTCTTTGCGACAAAATTTATAACGTACTACGTAACACGTATAACTACAAATAACACATGGGATTATTTTCTTTAACTCATGAAATAGCCATGGACCTCGGTACCGCAAATACTATCATTATTCATAATGGTAATATTGTGGTGGACGAGCCTTCGGTAGTGGCGCTTGACCGCCGCACCGACAAACTGCTGGCCGTTGGAGAACAGGCTCGTCAGATGCATGGTAAAACTCACGAAAATATCCGCACCATCCGTCCTCTCCGTGATGGAGTAATCGCAGACTTCTACGCCTGCGAGCAGATGATGCGCGGTATGATCAAAATGGCAATGCCTAAAAACAGCTGGTTCTCTTCATCACTTCGCATGGTAATCAGTATTCCTTCAGGTAGTACTGAGGTGGAAATCCGTGCTGTACGTGACTCTGCAGAACACGCAGGAGGCCGCGATGTATATTTGATCTACGAACCTATGGCTGCTGCTATCGGTATCGGCTTGGACGTAGAAGCTCCGGAAGGTAACATGGTGGTGGACATCGGTGGTGGTTCTACCGAAATTGCCGTTATCTCATTGGGTGGTATCGTTTCAAATAAATCAATCCGTATTGCCGGTGATGATTTGACAGCCGATATCCAGGAATATATGCGTCGCCAACACAATATCCGTGTGGGTGAACGTACTGCAGAGTTGATTAAAATCAATGCAGGTTCAGCTCTGACCGAGCTGGAGAATCCACCGGAAGATTATATAGTACGCGGTCCTAACCAGATGACTGCCCTTCCAATGGAGGTGCCGGTATCTTATCAGGAAATTGCACACTGTATCGAAAAGTCGATCTCTAAAATTGAAACAGCTGTGTTGGCAGCTCTTGAGCAAACTCCTCCCGAACTTTATGCCGATATTGTCAAAAATGGTATATGGTTAGCTGGTGGTGGCGCATTGCTGAGAGGGTTGGACAAACGTTTGACCGACAAGATCAACATCAAGTTCCACATTGCCGACGAGCCTCTTCTAGCCGTTGCTAAAGGAACCGGCGTTGCACTTAAGAATATCGATAAATTCTCTTTCTTAATTCGTTAAGAAATTCAATAAGTATGTCTCAAAAGTTTGTTCTGACTTTAAATCATCATGAAATTAGAGTCCGGCAAACTTATGAGACATCTTGTATTTAAATAGTCTGACCACTGAGTACTTTAGAGAACACAAAGAGAACCACAGAGAAAATAATTTCACTTTATGGTCTTCTTTGTAAAGTAAGAAACTGTGTGAATGCCTATTACACAAAATACATAGCAATATTTTTAGTTCAAATATCAATCAACGGTGGCCATAAGCGCCCACTCTGTTCACTCTGTGATATTAATTAATCACGGAAAAAAGAGAATATGCGAAATCTGATTCAATTTCTGGTCAAACACAGTAACTGGATAGTGCTGCTTATTTACACTATTCTTGGGTTTGTCCTGCTCTTCAATTTCAACATTTACCACCGCAGTGTCTATCTGGGCTCCGGAAATAAACTGGCAGGAGATGTTTATGCTGTTTCGAGCAGCGTAACCGGCTATTTCAATCTCAAACAAACCAATGGCGAGTTATTGGAACAAAATAGCCGTCTCGAAATGGAGGTATTGCAACTGAAGGACCAACTCAAAATCATCAACGCAGGCAAATTGAGTAACGATTCAGTCCACAACAGGCTGTTTCAACGTTTTGGATTTATTACCGCACAAGTCATCAATAACAGTGTGAATCATACTCAGAACTATATCACGTTAAATAGAGGCGAACTTGATGGTATCAAAACAGAGATGGGAGTTGTGGACCAGAATGGCGTGATCGGAAAAGTGGTCGATGTATCAGACCATTATGCTGTAGTGATCTCTCTTTTGAATCCAAAACTCAAGCTGAGTGCAAAAATCCAGCGAACACAGTATTTCGGTTCCGTCAACTGGGATGGCGCAAATCCGGAATATGCACAGCTGCTTGAACTTCCAAGCCACGTTGAATACAAGAAAGGCGACACCCTTGTAACCAGTGGGTTCTCCGGAACTTTCCCCGAAGGCATCATGATTGGAACCATTGAGACCAACAAGCCTAAAAACAGTGGAGAAATGCGCCCTATCAGAATAAAACTGAGCACAAGATTCAGTCGATTAAGTAACGTGCGCGTGATAACAAATAAGCTTATTAACGAACAACAGGAACTGGAAAACAAAGTCCAACAGCTATGATAAGTACAATCCTGAGATATACATTTTCATTTCTGGCACTTATTCTTGTGCAAGTAATGATTCTGAACAATTTCCAGATACTGGGATTGGCTACAGCCTATCTTTACATCTATTTCATAATTACTTTACCTGCAAATACAAAAAGAAGCCTTGTCTATACGCTCGGTTTTATACTGGGCCTTATAGTGGATATCTTTTGCAATACACCGGGTATACATACTCTTGCGGCTCTTTTCACAGCTGCCCTGCGCCAACCGGTACTGGTTCTCTACTTTAACCGTGAGGAGCTGGAATCAAGCATCCCCAATGCCCGTTATCTGGGTATGTGGCGTTTTATACGATATGCCGTGACACTTGTTATCATTCACCATGTTTTTCTTTTCCTGATTGAGGCTTTTGCGCTCTTCAATCCAATAATGATGCTTGAAAAAATCGGTGCATGTACGTTGTTTACGACTTTGCTCATATTTGTTGTCGAAAATATTAAAACCTCCAGACAGTGAATGTAAATCACGATTTTGACAACAGACGTTATTTCATTGCCGGTGCCGCGGTTTTTGTTGCATTGATATTTATAGCCCGACTCATCTTTCTACAAATTATCAGTAACGATTACAAAAAGTACGCTGATAGTAACGCCTTTCTAAAAAAAACAATATATCCGTCACGAGGCCTTCTTTACGACCGGAACGGCAAACTGCTTGTATTCAACAAACCAACCTACGATATTATGGTGGTTCTGAGAGAAGTGCAGGATTTCGACACCATAGATTTCTGTCGCACCATCGGATATACGAAAAAACAATTCCTACAGCGCGTCGAAGATATAAAAGACCGGAAAAAGAATCCGGGATATTCGGCCTATACTCCTCAGCTCTTTATGACTCAACTCACAATGGAGGAATATGGAGCGCTTCAGGAGAAGCTTTACAAATTTCCGGGATTCTTCATTCAGAACCGTTCTGTCAGAGAGTACACCGCACCTATGGCCGCCCACCTGTTTGGTAGCATGGCTGAGGTGAACGAAAGAGATTTAGAGAACGATCCTTACTACGTCCAGGGGGATTATACAGGACGTTCTGGCGTGGAAAAGTTCTATGAAAACCAACTCCGGGGAACCAAAGGATTCGAAATTCTCTTAAGAGATGCTTACGGACGTCTGAAAGGGAAATACGAAGAGGGTAAATATGACCAGGCACCCAAAGCCGGCCGTAACCTGAAACTAACCATTGACGCCGACCTGCAACAATACGGGGAAATGCTGATGTCTGGCAAATTGGGAAGTATTGTCGCAATCGAACCTACTACCGGTGAAGTATTAGCGATAGTCTCGGCCCCCAACTTTGATCCGGCGCTTATGAACGGCAAGCTAAGGGGGAAAAATTATGCAGCTCTGGAACGGGATGCCAACAAACCTCTGTTTAACCGTCCGCTGATGGCAGCATACCCTCCCGGATCGACATTCAAGACGACTCAGGGGTTGATGTACCAACAGGAAGGGATCATAAGTAGCCACACCATGTTTCCCTGTAACCGTGGGTTTGCTTATGGCTCGCACAAACTGGCCTGTCACGCCCACCCTTCACCGCTTGATCTGCCACACGCCATAGGAAACTCCTGTAACGCCTATTTCTGTTACGGTCTGAGAAATATGCTACACAACCGGAGGAAATATCCCAATATCCAGGAAGCGTTCACCGTATGGAAAGATCACATGGTTAAAATGGGATTTGGCTATAAACTGGGGATTGACCTGCCCAGCGAAAAACGGGGTATGATTCCGAATAGTAAATTCTATAATAAGATTTACGGGAAAAGAGGTTGGCGCGCCGAGACCATCATCTCAATCTCCATCGGACAGGGAGAGGTACTGGCTACCCCTTTACAAATATGTAACCTGGCTGCCTCCATTGCCAACAGTGGATATTACGTAACACCTCACGTGGTAAAACAAATCCAGGATACAGTCCTCGAAGCTCAATACCGGACTAAGCATTTCACAGGCATCAATCTCGCCTTCTATGGTCCTATTCGTGAAGGGATGGCATTTGCCGTACAAGGTGGTACTGCCAGAGTCGCCAATCTCCCGGGCATAGAAATCTGCGGAAAAACCGGTACAGCCCAAAACCCTCATGGAGAAGACCACTCTATTTTCATGGCATTTGCACCCAAAGATCATCCGAAAATAGCCATTGCCGTATATGTTGAAAATGCGGGTTTCGGTGCTGACTTTGCAGCGCCAATCGGATCTCTATTGATTGAAAAATACCTGAAGAAAGAAATTG
>JAUZOF010000180.1 GCA_030706585.1 Bacteroidota bacterium | reverse complement strand
TTAGCACCGCGGGAACCATAAATAGCTGTTGAAGAAGCATCTTTCAATACGTCAATGCTTTGAATGTCTGCAGGAGAGATACTGTTGATATTTTCCGCAGGGAAACCATCCACAATGTACAACGGAGCGTTACTTTGTGTAATAGAACCACCACCACGCACGCGTACAAGAATTTCAGCATCCGGAGAACCATCCGCTGTGGTAACCTGTACGCCGGCTAGTCGTCCGGTCATTGCTTCGGCTGTACCTGTTACAGGAACCTGTGCAATTGTCGAGCCCTGTAGTGATGTTACAGAACCGGTCAAATCCCTTTTCTTCATGGTACCATAACCGATAGCTACCACCTCCTGTAATTGATGGGTGTTAGCCTGAAGTTTGACCTGAATGCCGGTCGTTGCTCTTCCTTTGAGTGGGAGTTCCTGGTCTTTCATTCCCACGTAAGAGATTTTCAAAATGGTATTAGCCGGGTTTTGAACTTTGAGGCTGAACTTACCGTTGATGTCGGTAATGGTTCCAGTCGTAGTTCCTTTAATCGATACAGTAGCTCCGGGAAGAGATTCGCCTGTATCATCCTTCACGACTCCTGTTACGGTAGTCTGTGCATACGCGTAACAAACACTGAGGATTGTCAGCAGTAATGAGCAGAGAATTTTTCTCATAAGATTAGATTTAGTTATTGATTGGATTGTTTTTCACTGGTTTACACACGATGAGTGAGTGTACAAAGAAATCTCAATTAGCTACGTTGTATGTGTAAGAAATTGGTATAATTGTTGGACTTTTTGAGTGTAGGGGGAAAGACGAAGTTAAAGGGCTTGGTAATAAGTGATTTAAGGTTTTATTAATATAATGAACGCCGGCAATTGTTCGTAATAAACTTACTACAGAACAACTGCCGGCGTTGAAAAGTTTCATTGATTTTTCCCCTTTTTCTGGGGGAGATAAAACTTATTGCTTATTTTGGGAACTATTGCACTTCTCTTTGTACTCCCTCGGACTCATTCCAAACTTTTGCTTGAAGCAGCGGCTGAAGTAACGGGGGTCGCTCATTCCTACCATGTAGGTAATCTGGCTAATATTAAATTCGCCTGTCTCGATTAATTGAGAAGCTCTTTGCACACGTACCTCTTTCAGGAATTCGACGGGAGCAAGTCCGGTCAGGCTCTTTAGTTTCTTGAAAAATGCAGAACGGCTAAAGCCTACGCTTGATACAATTTCTTCAATGGTCAGCTCTGAATTATCAATATTATCCTCAATAAACTTCATGATTTTCTGGATGAAGATATCGTCCTGTGACACCACATTCGGTTTCGATGGCGAGATTACCCCACTGGTCAACGATGAGCGGTATAGTTCCTGAAGTTGCTTGCGGAGTTTCAACAGGTTTTCGACCCTGGCTTCCAGATAAGCAGAGCTGAAGGGTTTAGTGATATAATCATCTGCACCGTATTGGAGAGCCTCTAGCTTGCTGTCCATGTCGGTTTTAGCCGTCAGTAGCACCAACGGGATGTGGCTGATATTGATATCCTCCTTAATGGCTTTGGCCAGTTCCAGACCGGTCATTTCAGGCATCATGATGTCGCTGATAATGAGATCAGGAATGGTGCTTTTGGCCATATCGAGCGCCTCCAGTCCATTTTCGGCTTCCAGTATATCGTATTGGTGGCTTAAGATTGACTTCAGGAACAGACGAAGTTCCTGATTATCCTCCGCAATCAAAATAGTCTGGCGTTCAGGGGTTGCAGACTCTTCGACTATTGCCTCCTCTTCTTCGTACACGGTTTCAGCAACGGATTCGGTGTTGTCCGGTTCGGATTTCAACATATCCTGAAGGACAAAGTCTTCGTTTTCAGCAAAATGCTCGTATCCTTTGAGGAAAGTGACTTTGAAAGAGGAGCCTTTGCCCGGTTCACTTTCCACCTCGATTTTTGCCTGGTGCATTTCTACCAATTCTTTGGTTAATGACAACCCGATGCCGGTGCCCGGCTGGAAGGACGATACATTGGCCGATGCAAGGCTTTCGAAACGGTTAAAGAGGAGTTTCAACCGATCTTTGCTCATGCCTGTCCCCTGGTCTCTTACCGTTATGCTGACCGTATCGTTTTCTTCCGAAATAATCACTCCGATTGGGTTACCCGGTTGGGTGAATTTAAAGGCATTGGAGAGCAGGTTGAAGAGGATTTTCTCAAATTTATCCTTATCCACCCAAAGCGATGCATCGTTGCTGTCATCGTGTACCTCAAAATGAATTTTACGCTCTTCGGCCAGTTTACGGAAGCTTTCGCATATCTCGTTGACGTAGCTGCCGGTATGAATTTCCTCAATCATCAGCTTCATCTTCTTGTTCTGTATTTTACGGAAATCAAGAATCTGGTTGATGAGACGCAACATCCGTTCAGTATTGCGATGGACCACAGTAAGTTGGTCTTTTACAGCATCCGAAAGCGATTCATGTTTCAATATATTTTCTACCGGAGAGGCAATCAGGGTCAATGGAGTCCGTAGTTCGTGTGAAATGTCGGTAAAGAAGCGCAACTTCATATTGGTAATGCGGTGTTCTACTTCCACCTCATTTTTCAACCGGTAAATGGTAAACAGGATAAAGGCTGCCAGTCCGGTGATTCCCAGGAACAGAAGCAGGAAAAACAAGGTTCCCCACGATGATTCCCAGAATGAAGGCAACTTCACAATCTTGATGACCCGTTCATTCTCGACCCACACACCGTCTGAGTTAGTGGATTTTACGCGGAATGTATATTCACCTTTGGGGAGGTTGGTGTAGGTGGCAGTTCGCAGATCTCCTACATAGTTCCACTCTTTTTCAAAGCCGTCCAGTTTATAGGCGTACTGAATATTTTGCGGGTCGGTGTAATCAAGAGCAGCAAAGCCAATTGAAAAGATATTCTGCTCATGGCTGAGTTCCAGTTCTTCGGTATCGTCAATGACCTGTTTCAGCGGAGAACCTTCCACGCCCACTTCCATTGTTTTGTTGAACAACTGGAGCTGCGTAAGGATAATCCTTGGCACATATTTACTTTTAATCGCTTTCAAAGGATTGAACACGACAAATCCTTCTGTAGTTCCGTAGGCCAATTCTCCCACCCGTGTTTTACAGGCAGTGGCTTCCATGAAGCTGTAAGCATTAGGATTAACCGGATTGTATGTGTCGAAAGTACCGTCCTGTGGAATGAACTTCCCGATTTCAGTCTGGGTAGAGAACCAAATATACCCTTTCGCATCTTCTTTCAACGTGAAGATAACATTTGAAGGAGCTCCGTTTTCTTTCATATATGCCCTGAAGTTGGGCTGTTTGTTGAGGTTAAATCCTTCTGTCACCACGTCGAGGCCACCACCGAATATGGCAAGATAGAGTTTCCCGTCTTTGGCCGGTAGAACGTAGTGAACATCATTTCCCGAAATGGTACTTTTGACCTTCGGATCATGGGTATATTGATTAAATACAATACTTTCGGGACGACGGTTGTCACAACGGAATGCCAGCAGACCGCCTGTGGTTCCCACGAAAAGTTGTCCTTTCTTGTCTTCGGTAATATAACGGGTCTTGTTACATTGCTGAATCGGATAATTTTTCAGCTTATTCCGTGAGCTGATAAACCGTATCTGCCCGTTTGTATTTTCCAGTAAATTGATTCCACCTCCGAATGTTGCAATCCAGATGCGTTGCAAATGGTCCTCAAAGACCGAGTAAGCGGCATTGGAACTCAGACTGTAGATGTCGTCGGGGTTGTATTGGTAATTGGTAATCTCGAACGTCGGATTATTTCCGGCACTTTTTTTGATTACTTTGAAAAGCCCCATTCCTTTAGATGCCAGCCAGATTGTACCCGAGTGGTCGCTGGTGATACCATATACAGATGCTTTCAGCGGATTGGCGCTGTTGATACGGCCATCCGCTCCGAGGCGACCGGCAAGCTTTCTGTTCTGGTCATAAAGGTACATGTAACCATTCTTAGAGCCCACCCAAAGCCAGTTGTCCTTGTCCTGATAAATGGAGCGTATCTCATTTTTAGCAGAAGAAAGTTTTTCCGGGACAGGTTTGTAGAAGGTAAAGAGAGATTTACGGAAAACGACTTTCTCGATGCCGTGCGAGTAGGGGCACAGCCACAGATTCCCCTGACTGTCAGAATAGGCAGAGTGCATAACATTGGAAAATTTCCGGTCTTCCGAGTTAGGGTCGTTGTAAAAGTATTCCAGTTTATTGGTTATGGCATTGTACCGGCTAAAACCTCCTGAGCGGGGATGCACCCAGGTATTACCCTGTTTGTCTTCCAGTACAAAGAAATTGGGCAGCACAGCAAAAGGAGCCGAATTGTCCACAAAAACATCAAAGTTATTGACCTTGCGTTTAGCTGATTCAAAATATACGACGCTCGGATTGTCTGTCTCCAACCAAAGGTTGTGCTTTTTGTCCAGATAGCAGGAGAAGAAGTTGTCGCTTTTTACCCCGCTGTTGTTAGATTTATTGAAAGAGGTAAATTGTTGTGTTTTACTATTGTAGAGAAGAAATCCGCTTTTGTCGGTCAGTAGGAACAGTTCATCTTTACTCACCTGGTGTATGTCAATAATACCGGAGAGTATCGGAGTCATGATGCCGTCGAATGAACCTTTGCGGTTATCGTACATGCGCAATTTTCCGTGTTCTCCACCGATCCAGATAAAGGGGCCATTTTCAGAAATGGAAAGTATTCCACCGGCGATTTTTTCAGTAAATAACTGAACCGGTTTGGTTGCGTTTTGCTTCAAAAGGTTAAGCCCATTGGCCGTAAGTATCCAGGTGTTTTGGCTTTTATCCTGAAAAACTTTGTTGACATGATTGTTGCTCAGGAGACCATTGCTGGTGTTGTAATGAACGATATCCACCTTTTCCCGTGTTTCGGAGTTTTTTATCCTGAAACAGCCGTCATCATCACTACTTAGCCAGATGGAACCGTCGTTGAGGATGGAGATGTTCTTGATGGGTAATTTGTAATCCTTGAAGTCTTCCATGCATTGCGGAATCTGCAAGAAACTTTCGGTTTTCGGGTCAAACCGATAAATTCTTCCGTCGTAGGTTTGAAGCCAGAGATAGCCTTCGTGGTCTTCCTTAATCCGGTCAATCCGGTAGTTTACCAGACTGAAATTTTGTCCGGGATTGCCTTTGTAGGTTTTGAAGATATATCCGTTAAACTTGTTCAACCCGTCGAAAGTTCCAAACCACATCTGTCCTTTGTGGTCTTGCATCATGCTGAGCACATTGATTTCAGATAAGCCTTCCCGCACCGAATAGTGTGCAAACTGTGTCTGGTTCTGAGCAAAAACGCATAAGTGTATGGCAAGAAAAATGATTAGATACGTTAGTTTCTTCATGAGGTTAAGGTTTGAAAAAGCCGATTCTTCACTCATTCACGCGCAAGGAGAGGCAAGAATGGTAATGTATGATGCAAATATAACAAAGTAGCACTAGGAAAACGTTGAATAATTGGTACAATAAGGGCTTTTTTCTGAAATATGTCCAATTCAACAAGAAAGGGCATCCACATATGGATACCCTCTCTCCATCTAAATTAAAGAAACTATGAAGAATTGCTCAACGCTTAAAATATTGTTTTCAGTCCTTTATCAAAAGGCATTTTTTTGTTTGTTGTCCATCTATGAGCTTCAGAATATATACTCCATCAGACATGCCAGATAAATCGATGCTCCGATTATTTCCTCCAATTATAATCTTATAAACCCTCAGACCAACCTGATTGTAGATTTCAACATAACAGGAATTACTAACAACAGGATAACTCAAATTGAAAATACCATTGGACGGATTAGGCCAAACTTTCAGTTTTTCATTTTGAAATTGATTGACTCCGCTCGCTGTGTTGTTTGTAACCCTGCTGCTGATTGTCAGATTTGACAAACATAAATATTTTGATGTAGCGCTACCACTGTACCAGGGGTAAAAGCGTATGTAGAATACTTCACTTTCGGCTACCTGCACCATGGGCTTGTAGGACAATGCAACCATCGTGTTACTCGTATTTGTGGTTTTATCTTCGAGGGTTACAGGATTGCTAAAATTCTCGCTCTTAGAATACAATACCCGGTATTTCATCCCATTTCCTCCGGCAGCTCCGGCATACAGGCCGATAGAATCAATCGTCAGGCTTGTTCCTGCATTGGGCTTTACACCGAATTGGATGTAGCGGGAAGAATTAATGTCGATATCACCGGAAGGCCATGTGCCCCCTACAATATCATTACGCTGCACGTTAGTTGCTGTAACTCCAGTCGGCCACGTTGTTATAGAAGTATAGTTCTTAAGAATCATACCGGTCCAACTTTCATCGACACTTGTAATTGGTACTGAAACAGTCTGCGTAGCATTTGAAATAAGCGGATAGTTTACCGATGCTCTCACTCCATTAGTCATCGAAAGACCGATACCTTTTACCGATACTTTTTTTGTTGTTGAACCGTACGAAATGGAGATGGAATCGTTATACGTTTTTTCGGCAGTAGGCTGAAAATGTACAAACACATCCGTGGCACTCAGGTTTCCGCCACTATAAGGCAGCTGTGCTGATGAAGTAAATGTTCCTGAAGAGCTTAATCCCACTAAAAAACAGTCGGGCGCATTTACTGTGATATTGCCCGATGAAGGCGAGAGGCTCAGACCTGAAACGGAAATTTTGGAAGCAGAAAAAGCCGAAACGTAACTTGTCCCAAAATCAATTGCGGATGGTGTTATGATCAGGTTCGGTGAAGCATTCAGATAGCCGGTGAGGATATTCTGATTCAGCATTTCCTGCACGGCCAGCTGGGCATAAAGCGTTGCTCCAGTCGGATTCAGGTGTGTATTATCGCCTGGTACATAAATAGTTGATGCGGCATTTGTAGCCCCAAGACTCTCGGCATATTTTCGCGTGAGAGCTGTATGATCGACAAACGGAACTGTGAGTTGACGAGCCACAGCTTTCATTGCCCGTACATAATTCAAGGTCGAATCATCTGCAGCCAGATTGTGTCGCCCTGAATGCGTAATCGTATCGCCTGCGAAGTAACAGCGCACTATGGACGAAACCAAAATAGGCGTTGCGCCTTTTGCGCGTGATTCCTTCACATAGTGGCGCAGGTAATCCTGATAGTCAACCCATGGCGCTGTTCCTGTTCCGGTTGTTGCAGGGTCGGATAACCCACCGTATTTTTCATCGTTATGGGCAAATTGAATAAAGACATAATCGCCGGGCTTAAGCGCTGAGCGCACATTCGCCCAAAGGCTATCGGCGCCGCAATAGAACGTGCGGCTGCTGCGCCCATTGCGGGCTGCATTAACAAAATTAATATTCCCTGTCAGAAAGTTCCGGAACATCTGTCCCCATCCGCGCTGATTGGGATATACGGCAGGATCGTAATCGGCCATAGTCGAATCACCGATAAAATAGATAGTCGGATCACTGGCGCTTTTCGCGCTCATCCCGATAAAGGCAATGGTGAAAATTAGAAGAGTCTTGAATAGTTTTTTCATTAATGTCTAAGGGTTTAGAGGTTGTTTGTCTAGGGCAAAGTTAGATTGAATGGATTTCGTCGTGGTTGACAAATTGATATATAAGATGTACTTTCTGATTTGCTGCTTTGTTTTTTGATTTCAAAAAGAATTTGCCGGTTTGCTGAGGCAATACATTTTAGAAAATACAAATTCTGTCAATTTGTCCACATGACGAGAGAAGTTCATTTGTAATTTTGAGAAGTCAAAATCTAATGAGAATTTACCGAACGAAAGAAATGTAAGAAACAATCTCTAATTAATATGGCTTCCTGTAACCCTTTAAGATCGACTGGAAAATGAATATAATCAACAATAATCTATTTTAATCATGAGAAAGATCTTATTTCTACTTGTATGCTCTTTGGGCCTTGTGAACTCATCTTTTGCACAAACAAAAAAAGCCAAAACCGGCGAGGGCCTAAACGAGTTTTTAGTAAATGGCGAACCGAAGTTGCCCGATTTCCAGCCATTTATGGATCAGCGTATACGCGATCCTTTTATCTCGACCTGACCGGAAAAGACCTTTTACTTGACCGGAACGCTACCTTATACT
>JAUZOF010000018.1 GCA_030706585.1 Bacteroidota bacterium | reverse complement strand
ATTCCCCACCATAATCACCCCCGGCAGCCAATATCCCTCTTCTGACATTCATATCAACCGTATTAATGGCAAGTTTAAAAGCATCAGAATATTCCGAATTATCACAAATGATTTTTTGAGCAGCCAGGTTGCCTGATAATAGCAGTAAAAAAGCAAAAACTAAATTTCTCATAATTAAATATTTATAATTTTTTATTGCCGGTCTCTTTTTTGAAAAATTATATTCTAATGGCTGGAATCCCTATTAAAATATCAAAACGAGTGGGGAAATTAAAGGCTAAAATTACAAAAAAATGAGGTTCTACGACGACCCGTCCCAGTGCGGAGCCGAAGGGCCATTGCGAATTCGTTCAATGATTTTTCAAGCTGAATCTCCATCCATGGAGGTCCGAAATGACCGATACTTCAACCCCAATGTTTATCGAATACTCCCAAAGTCTCTTGGCTGTTTTTTTCCAAAATCCTCAAAATAATATCAAAGTTTAACATAAAAAATCAAGGAGGGTGACGTCGGGTCCCCTACATTTGTTCAGGAGTAGAAACAGTTGCAAATTTTTATTTAAATCAATTTCCTATTTATAATATGAAACAATTTGTAAGGCTTTTGGTGGCATCAACATTTTTACTTTTCTCATTCACCTTTGCACAGACACAGGGCGTACATCTTAGCTGGAATGACAAAGATGAAACGTCAACAAAAATGGCTATTACATGGTGGGGCAGTAAGCTAAATGAAGGTATGGTTATGTACGGTACGGATGATCGACTGTCTCATTCGCAAAAAGCGATCAGTCATTTTTCTTATAAGGGCAAAGTGAATATTTACAAAGCCACTCTAACGCAACTAAAACCCAATACTATCTATTATTACAAGTGTGGATCGGCCGAAGAGGGATGGAGCAACGTTTATAGGTTCAGAACGGCACCTGCTACAGGAAGCCAGGACAAATTTGTCGTTGGCGTTTGGGGAGATACACAGGACAATGAATTCAATACCCATTTTGAACAGACCGACACTATCGTACAACAGCTGCAGCGTTACCCCATTCAGTTTACAATCCATATGGGTGACATTGTAAACGCCGGCCCCGTAGCAGCTAAGTGGGAGGGCTTTTTCAGGTGTGCGCAACCCGTAAATGCAATAGCTCCTTTCATGCATGTTCCTGGCAATCATGACGTAAGTAATAACGCAGCCGACAGCGGGTTTCAAAAGCCATTCCCTGTTTACTATGAGTTCATCAACCTGCCAGGCCGTGCTATTAATTATTCGTTCAATTATGGGAACACGCATTTTGTGGCTGTCAATTCAGGACAGAGTGAGAAAGATGCTGCTGTAGCTACTAATTTTGCATATGCCAAAAGATCCTTGGAATACCGGTGGCTGGAAGATGATTTATCAAAAGCACGGAAAGATAAAAATATCAAATGGATAATCCTTTATTTACACCATCCGCTTTATTCATTCGGTTGGAGTCAGGTTGACGGATGGCATGAAAGGTTAGCGCCATTGCTTGACAAATACAAGGTGGACCTTTGTTTGGCTGGCCATCGTCATGTTTATGAAAGGCACACAGCTATCCGCAATGATCAGATGTTGCCGCAAAAAGATGATCATATTTATCAGCATCCGGCAGGAACGGTATATATTACCAATGGTTCTGCAGGAGGACAACCAACCGGAACCGGGGGCAGTGACATGCCTTCTATGGTCTATACTTCTAAGGTGAAAATGTATAACTTTGCCATCATGATGATTGAAGGCAATAGTATCCGGTATGATGTGTACGATAATCACGGGGTGAAAATTGATTATTTCAAATTGATTAAATAATGATAAACCACTTTATTTTTTTAAAATAAATAATGAAATGAGGCTATCAAAAACGTTTTCTTTTGTGATTCCCGGAATAATGATGATATTGCTATTCGGCAATACATCTATGGGTCAAGGTGTTAAAAATGCACCTTTTAATGTGATTACTTATAATATCAGAATGAACACCCCCGATGATGGTGTAAATGCCTGGCCCCTTAGAAAAGATAAGGTTGCCGGGTTACTGAGATTTCACCAGGCAGATATTTTCAATGTGCAGGAAGCCCTTCCGGAACAAATGGACGACCTGGTCAAGAGTTTTCCCGATTTTGCGCATGTAGGCGTTGGTCGTGATAATGGTAAAAGACTTGGTGAACACATGGCTATTTTTTATAAGACAGGCAGATTCACAAAAGAAAAAGACGGAATGTTCTGGCTCAGCGAGACTCCCGATAGACCGGGTCGGGGTTGGGATGCACAATGCAACAGAACTGTTACCTGGATAAAACTGAAAGATAAGATTACACAGAAGACCTTTTATGTCTTTGATACCCATTTTGATCATATGGGAAACAAGGCACGTGAAGAGTCGGCAAAACTCATCCTGAAATCTATTAAAGAGATTAATAAGGAAAACCAGCCGTTAATCCTTACCGGAGATTTTAACCTGACAAAAAAGTCATTGCCTATTCAAATGCTTCTGAAAGAGTTGAACGATGCGCAGGATAAATCGCAAACGCTACCCTATGGCCCTGAAGGCACCAGCGGTGGGTTCGACGTAAAGGTAATGCCTGTTAAAATAGACTTTGTCTTTATCAATCCGAAAGTTGAAGTTTTAAGGCATGGCGTTTTGTCTGATTCATTTGGCCTTTTCTATCCTTCCGATCATCTACCGGTTCTGGTTGAGGTGAAGATCAATTAAACGATAACACATTTTTTGTTTGATGTTATTTAAAAGGAAGCTCCTTAGGTCATTTGATGAGGCCAAAGGAGCTTCTTGATTTTTAGGACATGAATCAGCAGAATCTTTGAATTACATTGCAAGCTGCTGTGTTATTGATTATTGAATCGTCAGAAGGGGCTGTAATTTCACATTATAGCCCTCTACAGTTACTTCCGGATTCTTCTGCAAAGAACTGTTCCATTCCGCTACTATTTGTTTTTTTTCTCCGGGGATCAATGTGAAATACCCGTCGGAAATATTAACAGGAAGTATGATCTTGCCGCTCTTCGGGTTGCGTAGATTGAATTTTAAACTAATGGCGGGTGATTTTGAATCGTTCGTTACCATTATTGTTGCCAGCCCATTTTGTCGTTTTATGATTCTTGCATTCAAACGTGTATTTGCGAGATGATTAAACTCTTCAAAGCTTCCGTTATTCTGGTCGCTTTTCCAGTAATCGTTTTGGGACAACACGGTGTTTCCTGAGGAGAGGGTTAATCTAATCAGGTAAATAGCCGGCCTCTCTGTAGGCAATTCAGCCATGAAGCAGTCGGTGAGCCGGTTAGCTTGTACATTCACCATCAGGTTTTTGTTGTAGATCTTTTTCCCTTTTAGGTCAAAGAGTTCCATTTTAGCCGACAGCTGTTCATAATTCCTTAATGTGGTATTTATTATGACCACTTTATTATCGTTAAGATTCATTTGAATGTGAACCGGCTCGCAGGCTTTCTTGGCGCCAAAAAACGATCCAAAGGTTTCGTAATCCCAGGAATAAGACTGCCACACCATGCTAGGCCATGCCGGATGACTCATCCAAAGCAACATTCCGCTTGCCTTTTTCCACATTTTACTATTCCAGCTTTCGAATATGTCACGGTGACTGTCGTAATTGACCAATTGTGCTTTTTTGCAAAAGTCATCGAGGTTTGCACTCTTACCATATCTGGCATCAATGGCTTTTATGTAATCCTTTTGTCCACTGTGTAAATCATGGTAATACCAGGTGTCGCTGATAGGCCATTGATCTTCTACAGGCATAAACGAACGGATGGTGGATGCGGTAGGCACTGAAGGAGTTCCGATTTCAGTAGAAAATCCTTCAGCAATCTTCCGGTAATATTCAGCCGGATCGGTCATGAAGTTCCATGGTCCGCTGGGACGGAGGTTGAGATTGCGTGAATTGGGTTGATAGATTCGGGTTCCGTCCTCGTTTGCAATCAGTTCGGCCAGGGGGCCCTCGATCTGTGCAGGAGCATAGCCTTCGTTACGCGGACACCAGACGACAATGGATGCATGGTTGCGAAACCGTTTAACCACATCGGTAGCATTGGACATAAAAAGGTTGTTGTCGTTCACATTCAGATTATGCCCTTCGGTTGAAAGCCAAAAATCGTTCCAGACCAACATTCCATATTCGTCACAAAGATCGTAGAAGACTTCTTCGGTACTTTCACCTGTCCAGTTCCTGATCATGTTGAAATTGGCCTGACGGTGAAATTTGAAAAATGGCTCCAGCCTTTCACGGGAAACACGTTCCATGCCATCGTCCATTCCCCAGTTACCGCCCCTGCAGAAAACGGGAACTCCATTTACTTTGATGGTTAGAAATGGGTTGTCGCTATTCTTATCAATAGAAGTCAACAAGGAAGAATCAACCGAAGCGGCTAGTCTGGGAAGGAAGGTTCCCTGTCCGACATCCTGACGATCAATATTATTGAACATGACTTTTCCGGCAGTCTTTACCGGATTGAATTCAACTCTCCACATTGTGCCTTTTTGTTGAGCGATAGCCAGTTCATAACTAAATTCGCGGACACCAAAACGAAGTTCCTGCTGATCTGAAAATCTTCCGTCACTCATTTTTGCCTGTATTTTCAACCGGTACAGTTCCGGCCGGCCATATCCATTTGGCCACCAGAGCCGGGGATTTTTAATAATGAGCTGTTGAAATTCGGAGGGTGAGAATGTTACAACACGAGATTCATTCGGCTTTAAATCAAATGTTTTGCTGAATTCTACCTCTTCAATTTGTCCGGTGACCATTACTTTCTGAGCTTTCTGTGAATGGTTATTGATGCTTGCCTGCACCGTAATGGCCACCTGTGAAGTATCTGGCAAGGGTAAGTCTGTAACCACATGGGGGTCGTTAATCGTCACTGCATCGGTCAGGCGCAGACGTACATCCTGCCAGATACCGATGTTACGGTCGCGGATACCCGGAATCCAGTCCCAGCCTTCGGAGGAGATAAATGTTGGGCCATCCATACACAACTGCCCGCCATTTGGACCTGCATTGGTTTTGGACGACTCTTCGTGTGGAATACCGGGGTTCTGGGGTGGATAGATATGAACAGCCAGAATGTTTTTATCTGAAGTACGGATAAACTTTGTAGCATCAAACGCTCCTCTGTGAAACGCGCCGGCAATCCGACCGAGCAGTTTGCCATTCAGCCATATATCAGCCTTGTAGTTGATTCCGTTAAACAACAGCCAAACAGATTTCTGCGAGAAGTCTGCGGGTAGTTTTACAGACAGACGGTACCACCAGTCTTTTCGACAAAGCGAATCAGGAATGGACATATTATTTAGTCCAAAATAGGGATCGGGATAAAGTCCCTGATCTACCAGGGTTGTGAGTACTGTTCCGGGGACAGTGGCATTGAACCAACCGGAGGTGTTGAATTCAGAAGAAAAGATGGATTGACCGGAACCGATTACCTGATCTGCATCAGTCATTTCCCATCCTGAAGATAGCAGATACTCGTTGTCTGTCACTTTTTGAAGGGTAGCCGGAATGTTAGCTTTTGTTTTTCGAACGGGATTTTCGGGTTTAACCGTCGATGTTGGCAACGTTGCAGAAGATTGATGCTGGTTGAGACCAAAATTGAGCGTTGATGTCTGGGCAAAAGTCGGGGATATTCCTAAAAGCAAGAGCCCAAATGCTATTGCTCTGAATCTTGGTCTAATAAAATGCTTTATTCTTGTCATGATTAATCGGATAGATGGAAGTTGATGGTTTGGTGTTCGGGTAATCAATTGTAGGGATACAGATTGATCCCGATCTAAAGATTTAGCAATATTTTGTTTTTCAAAGGCTAGAGCGTACTGGTGTAAGTGGTTCCAAACCGGTCTACAACCTCTATTTTAATTTTAGCTGATTTAGACGAAGGTTTAAATCGGAAAAGATGGTCTGTCGTTCCAGACTTTATCCATTTGTAAACCAGTTTATCAGTGTTTGAATATTCTGTTACGGATTGAGGATCTAGCCCTTTATAGTTTTCCATTTCCCCTATTTTAACTCCATCTTCGTACCAATAAACTTTCCATTTCGAATCCCAGTTCCACACGTTTACGGTAATATAATCGGGCTGCTCGGGATTCGCTCCCAGAGGGTACTGTTTGAACTGGTAGCTTTTATCTTTCCCCAGACTTTTGAAAAACCATGATATGCTATCGCCATCTACTTTAAAAACGCCATAGCCTTTTGGTGTTCCATCAGTGGCAACGGTTCCTTGCCACCATGCTCCGCACACAGACGAATGGATGTGTTCCATGATATTTGGCTTGACAGATACATTAATGTTGGAATGCAGGTGTCCGGAGATAATATGCGTGTTGAACGGCATTAACAGATCGTAAAGCCCCTTTTTATTGGTCAGGGAGGTTGAGATGTTGGAATAGCTAAAGGTCTTGATATCGCTTTGGTCGAGTGCCGATGGAATGTGGAAGCAAACGACAACGGTAGAGCCCTTCCGGACATATTTAAGATCCTGTTCCAGCCAGTCGAGCTGTTGACCTGTCAGATAACCAATATAAAAGTAATCGCGTCCGATATAAAAGACATCGTTCAGGACGACATAATGTATCTTTCCCCTATTGAACGAATAATAAGTAGGGCCAAACCGCGCTTCATACGACTTTGAAGCTACTTCGTTTAATTTGCCGTAAAAATCAATATCATGATTCCCTATCGACTGATAAAAGGGAATTCCAAGCGTAGCCAATGCCTGGCGGGTAGTGTAGAAAAACGCATGATTATCGCTGATAATATCACCACAGCCCATCGCATGAAAAGGAACGGATTTGTTTTCCTTGAGAAAATCATGCAAATCATTAACGACATCCTTCATGGGCGCTATTTGTTCTGGTCTGGCTACCTGCGGGTCTACCCAAACAATGAAGCCGTGTTTGTTATCATCGTGCGTCATTTTCTTTAGCTCGAAATCGTTCTTTAGTGTTGCAGAGACATTCTTAGGTATCACCCGGAAAAATTGTGGTACGGAAAGCTTTACCGGGACTTCATATCCGGAGGGGGAGGAGAAATATACAAACGGGGTCTGTTTAGTGCTTTGTAGTTTGTACATTCCATTTGCATCAGTTCTGCAAATATTGATACCATCGGTTACACTTACATCATTTATTCCTTTTCCATTGCATACTACTCTTCCTTGTAAAAGCAATGGCTTTAAATTAATGTTTTGTGGCTTTACTATTAGCGGTAAAGTCACAAGAAAAGCAGGAAAAATATACTTCCTGATTATTTTAGCGACTTTCATAATATAATGATGAGTAAAGTGTTGAATGTCGGATTCTTTGAGCTTTTTTAAAATAGAGATCAGAATACCGAATTTAATATTTAGAATTTAGTGATGATTTTTTGAAGATCAATCCGGTATTCAGAGGGCGTTTGGTGTTTGTGCTTTTTGAAGGTTCGGTTAAAATTTGACAAATTCTCAAAGCCGGATTGAAAACAAATGTCGGAAATACTTTGTGTCGTTTCTGCAAGTAAACGGGCCGCATAACCGATTCGGACCTCTGTGAGATAAGAAATGAAAGTACGGCTTGTTCTTTTTTTGAAAAAATGGCTTACGGCCGATTCTGACATATTGACCAATTCAGCTATCTCAACAAGTGTAATTTCCCTGCTGAAATTATCTTCAATGTGCTTACATATTTTTTCAATTCTTCTGCTTCTTGAGTCGCGCATTAATAATGAACTGTCATAAGACGGACTGGCGATCAACCGTTGTTCTTGAGCGGTAGCCAGGTCATTGAGAATACTGAAAAATTCCAAAGAGGTATTAAAGCCGCGTGACTGGCTTAGTAATAATAGTTTTTGACGAATATTGCTAAAGCTCTTTCCACTAAAAAATATGCCTCTTTTAGACCGCTCAAGTAATTCGCGAATAGGTGCGAATACGCGTTTTTCCAAGAGAAATGAACTGTTTATTGCTTCTTGAAACTGGATGGTTATTACGTGTGTGTCAACGTTTGATGGTGCTTTCCATGCATGAGGTAAGCCGGGACCGACCAAAACAAGATCTTCGTTTTCAAATGGTTCAATCGTGTCGCCAACAATACGTTTGCCCGAGGTATTGAGAACCATGTTCAGTTCATAATCAGAATGAAAATGAAGTGGGTAATCAAACTTAGCATGTTTATGATCGAGTAATATAAATAGGTCTTCCTTATCAAGTGGTGTAACTTCGCGCTGTACTTTACTCATATTTTGAAAAAATTTAAATAACTGCAAATATAGTAATAGTTCAATATAACATCATTTTAGGACAATAAAGTATTGTGTTTATATTATTATATATCGATCTATAAATCAAATTAATGAAGTAATATAAAAAAAATATGTTCAAAATAGTATCAAAGATCAGCGTAAAATAACAAGAGCAACGAAAATGTGAATCTTATATTTGCTCCGAATTAAAAACAATTGCATTTCATTTTTTTAAAATTTAATGACATATTTATGAAAAAATTATTGACTTTTTTAATTCTATTATTCTTTCTGGGGTTTAGCGTTTCTGCTCAAGTCCTTAAGGTTAATGGATCAGTGAATGACGAGAAGGGGCAACCCATAATCGGAGCAACCATACTTGTGAAGGGAACGCAGAAGGGTGTGGTTACTGATTTAAACGGCAGGTTTACTATCGACGTAGATAAAGGAAAAACGTTGATCTGTCGTTTTCTTGGTTATATTTCAACCGAGTTGGTTGTGAAAGAAACGCCATTATCAATTATTCTCAAAGAAGAGAGTAGGACTTTGGATGAAGTCGTGGTAGTTGGCTATGGTATTCAAAAAAAGGCAACTTTGACAGGTGCAATTTCAAGTATCAAATCAAAAGATATTTTGTCGAGCAGGAGTCCCAACCTGATTCAAAACATACAGGGTAAAGTAGCAGGACTTCAGATCAGGCAAAGCAACAGTTTGCCGGGTGCCACGACTACAGCAATAAATATAAGGGGATTCGGGACACCTCTTTTCGTAATAGATGGTGTGCTTAGAGGTGGAGCTGATGAATTTCAACGCATAGATCCTAATGATATCGAAAGTATTTCAGTATTAAAAGATGGTTCAGCAGCTATTTATGGTATTGGTGCGGATAATGGTGTCGTAATTGTCACCACAAAGAAGGGCGAGAAGGGCCAATTAAAAGTTTCATACAATGGAAATATGGGATGGTCTACTCCAACAAACGTTCCGCGGATGGTTAACGGATCAGAATGGGTTGATCTTCAGAATGAGTTGAAATCAAATTTATGGAATGGGACTACCTATTCGGCTGATGAAACTAAAAAATACAAAGATGGTGTATTACCAGGTTATGAAAGCGTAAACTGGTATGATCAGACAATGAAATCATATGCAACACAGCAGCAACATAACGTTTCGTTACGTGGTGGTACGGATGTGGCTAATTATTTTGTAAGCATCGGCGATACTAAAGATGGAGGTTTGTTGAAAACAAATGCAATTAATTACGAGAAAATTAATGTCAGATCAAATGTTTCGGTTAATCTTTCAAAAGGACTGGTAATGGATTTGAACATTTTGGGGCGTCGTGATATCAACAACCAGAA
Source organism: Bacteroidota bacterium (assembly GCA_030706585.1). Lineage (GTDB taxonomy): Bacteria > Bacteroidota > Bacteroidia > Bacteroidales > UBA7332 > CAXXIC01. The sequence continues at coordinate 10,079 of JAUZOF010000018.1, read as the reverse complement.
TGCAGGGGGCTTTATGGGTATTTTCAAAGGTACGGTAGCTGCAGCTCCATTTCAAAAACCATATATCAATAACGACCCTGACTTTCCAGCGTATATAGCTTCAAGCACAAATCCACTTGCTTTAATACGAACTGATTTAGCTGGGTATAATTCATTCAAAACTAATTTTCTACAATCTTCAGCAGGTTTGACTTACGATGTGCCTTTTGTCAAGGGGCTTAAAGTTAGGGGATTAGTTGCATTTGACTATACTTCTCAAATTAGTAAATATCTTAACAAGGCTATTAAATTTTACTTAGCAGACCCTACGACAGGGGATCCTGTTTACGCAAATACAGCAAACAGCAACAATATTGCAGGTGTAACAAACTACGATGACAGGCTTAGTTTACAGGCACAATTATTATATAATACCGTTATTGCAAAAAATCATAATATTTCAGCGACATTATTGTTTGAACAGCGGAAAACAAACAGTTCAATGTTGAAAGCCGTAAGAAATTATGATTTCTACACAGTAGATGTAATCAATCAGGCCGGACTAACCAATCAGTCCACAGATGGGAGTGAAAGTCAGACTGCAAATATGTCTTATGTCGGACGTCTTAATTATGATTACGCAAAGAAATACCTAGTTGAGTTTGCATTCAGATATGATGGCAGCTACCGCTATGCTCCTGAAAAAAGATGGGGATTTTTCCCTGTAGTTTCAGCAGGATGGCGGGTTTCGGAAGAAGAATTCTTTAAGAATAATATATCTTTCATTAATAATTTAAAATTAAGAGGGTCGTATGGTCTTACAGGTGAGGATGCCGGATCTCCATTCCAGTATGTCAGTGGTTATCGTACAGGAGCAACGACAGGATATGAATTTACCGAAGGTACGTGGACTGGAAATGTTCAATCACCGGTATTGGTGAATCAAAATTTAACATGGATAAAATCAACAACGACTGACCTGGGGTTTGACCTGGATGTCTTTAAGGGCAAATTGGGTTTCACCTTCGACCTTTACCGAAGGGATAGGACGGGGCTTTTAGCTTATAGAAACGGTTCTTTGCCCAATACTTTTGGGGCCACTTTACCTCAAGAAAATTTAAACTCCGATAGGGTTCAAGGTATTGAACTTTCGGCTTCACACAACAATAAAATTGGTGATTTTTCATATGGTATTAATGCCAATTTGAACATCTCTCAATCTATGAACCTCTATATTGAGCAAGGTCCTTATCAATCAACTTATGATAAGTGGAGAAACGATAAATCATATAGAAACAAAAACATAATATGGGGGTATGAAATAATAGGTCAATTTACTAGTCTGGCCCAAATTAGAAGCTATCCTGTATTTATGGATGCTGGTGCAGGAAATTCTAAACAACTTCCCGGTGACCCTATCTATAAGGATGTAAATGGTGATGGGTTGATCGACTCGAAAGATATGATTCCAATGTTTTGGACAGGTCAAAGTGCAAATGGCGGATCTGTTGATTATTCTTCAGGACAGCCACCCTTGCAGTATGGCATCAGCCTGAATGCTGGATGGAAAGGTTTTGATGTAAACGTTCTGATGCAAGGTGCTGCAAATTATACCATCCTGTTAAAAGAAGCATATGCTACTCCTTTCTATGCACAAATGAATGCTCCTGAATATTTTATGGACAGATGGCATATGGCAGATCCTTTTAACGAAGATAGTCAATGGATACCCGGAACATTCCCTGCTACAAGAGATATCAACAGCGCCAGTTCGGTGCACCTTGAAAATAGTTTGTGGAGAAGAAATGCTTCTTACTTAAGAATCAAAACACTTGAGTTTGGCTATACCATTCCACAAAAATATCTTCACAAATTGAAAATTGAAAATCTCAGGATTTATGTAAATGGTAGTAATCTGTACACCTTCTGTGATAAGCTGCTCAAAGATTTCGACCCGGAAAGGGGCGAAGGTGAATACGGCGCTGAATATGGCTATCCTTTGACCAAGACATATAATTTGGGATTGAATATTACATTTTAATAAGAAAAGATTATGAAAAAAATAAACCGTATAATAATTATAAGTGTAATTTCCATGCTGTGTTTTTCATGCAGCAAATTCCTGGATTTACAAGTTAAAAATAAGATTACATCAGATGCCTTGTATAGTGATGCTCAAGGCATCCAGGCCTATCTGTCGTCTATATATTATCAGTTACCCATCGAAGATTATAACTTCGATTTAAGCTCTGGGTTTAACAAGTTTAGTGGATGCGATGGATTATTTCCTCCAATGTGTACTCCTGATGCTTTATATTCCAAAGGATGGCATATCGCATATATTAAAAATGTTGCGTCATATTCTTATTGGGATCCTGCATTTGTACTCATTCGTGATATTAATACCCTTAAGGCAGCGATACCTTCAATTAAACCCAGTGTGATGTCTGCAGCTCAAAAACAATCATTGATTGGTGAAGTTGCATTTTTAAAAGCATATACTTATTTTGCATTGGTAAAAAGGTATGGTGGCGTGCCTATCATTGAAGATAATCAGAATTATTCAGGAGGAGATCCTTCAGTATTAAAATTAAAACGTGCAACAGAGAAAGATACGTACGATTATATACTTAATCAATGTGATACTGCTGCAAAATATTTGCAACCAACTCAACCACGACGTGCAACAAAGTGGGCAGCCTGGGCTTTGCAATCAAGAGTAGCGTTGTATGCTGCATCATTGGCACACTATCCTGTGACCGGTGTTGGTCAGGCGGTAGATGCAAAACTAATTGGAGCATTGAGTTCATACCCAGATCTTGATAATCAATATTATAATAGATGTATTCAAGCGTCACTACATATTATCGATCCAACTAAAGATATAGCCGCATCAGGATTTGGACTCTATATGCCACACCCTGCAAGTCCTGCAGACGCACAGGTAAATTATCAGAAACTATTCGAAGACCCAAACAGTGCAGCAGTGGAAGTTATTTTTGCCAAAGGATGGACTTTACCGGGAAGTACGACAGGTCATAGCTGGGACCTTTACCAATGTGCTGCAGAAACAAATGCAGGGTGGCCTAGTGGTGCACGAATGAATCCAACGCTTGATTTAGTTGATACATATGAAACGTATACCTCAAAAGGTGCAAGTGTACCAATCAATACGAGACTTGATAATTCGCTAAATTATAGTGTCTTTCAGAAAGGAACACAGGCTAGTTACATACACTATGACAATCCTCAGGATATATTTGCAGGTAAAGACGCCAGAATGTTTGCTACGCTTATAACTCCAATGTCTACTTGGAAAAAATCAACCATTCATATTCAGGCAGGGCTTGTAAAACCAGATGGTACAAGTCTTTATCTAACGGATGGGAGCGCTGTTAAAGATGGGGTTACTTATTACTCATATGGAGGATCTACGGGTTCTTCATATTCAGGATTTGGCAATGATGCCCAGCACTCGAAATCAGGTTTTCTAATCAGAAAAGGCATCAAAGAGAGTAATACTCCTCTCCCGACTGTGGGAAGTGTAACTACCGATTTTATTGATATGCGTTATGCTGAGGTGCTGTTAAATTATGCTGAGGCTGTTATTATGAGCGGCTACACTACTGATGATGCTGTAAATAAGGCTACAATTGCTGTAAATATTATCAGACAAAGAGCAGGGCACACCTACATGTTACCCGCTCCCGTAAGTCTTGAAAATGTAATCAGAGAAAGAAGAGTGGAATTTGCAATGGAAGGTAGTATTAATATGTGGGACTTGATTAGAAGACGTCAGTTGGCAGCAACTTACAATTCATTTAAACATAAAATACTATGTCCAATGTTAGATCTGACAACAACCAAGCCTAGTTTCTTCTTTGTCAGAGACGTGTCGCCCACAGAAACGTTAATGACTTATTTAGGTTCAATTAGCGAATATTACCTTGGAATTCCAGGTACGGCAGCTAATGGCTTAATTCCAAATAATTAAAAAATAACTCAGAAGCTGTTTAACTTTTAAAAACGGAATACAATATAGAAATATCAGATATTATCTCAGCGAAAGCAGATCGTTTTAAAATTGAAATGATCCACAATTGAGAATACATATTTCTGAAAACTCCGAAAAAAGTTAAACAGCCTCTTCTTAAATATAAAGAAATATGAAAATGAAATCATTATTTTATTTATCTATTAGCATTGTCTTACTTTTTTCCTTCTCATGTAAATTGGACAATTACACACCGCCTACCGCTGCTGTTTTTGGAAAAATTGTAGATTCTGCAGGAGTTGCTGTTCAATCAGATGTCTCAGGATTAGGCGTTAAAATAACCTATATGGAGCAAGGAAATTTTGCTTCACCAACAAAACAGACCATGGGTCTCAAAGGAGATGGAACTTATCGTAACAATTTGATGTTTCCGGGGGTGTACAATTTTTTCATTAAAGATGCGAACTTTCTGAATGTTGATACAGTGAAGAATTTTGTTATCAAAAAAGGTGATAATGAGTTAAATTTTATTGTTCAGCCCTATATCAAGATAAATGTTACAAGTTTAACACAAGTTGGCACAATGGTGATTGCTACGTTTACATTGAAAACACTTCATAATAACTTAGCAAGTGTTGATCAGGTACAATTATTTTCTCACATTGATCCTGTTGTTAGCTTTGGTTCTAAGCTCGTTAATTCAGCTGCATTATCAGTGAAAAGAGTTGTTGGAGCAACAGAGGTATTCACTCTTCAGATTGACTTGTCAAAACAGAGTAATAATTTCACTAAATATCCGATAGGAACAAAATTCTGGTTTCGGGTAGGGGCATTAGTGAAAAGTACAGATGCTTCTGCAGGAAGTACTCCAAAATGGAATTATTCGGCTCCTATTCAAATTGCTCTGACACTTTAACCGAATGCATTATTCAAAATAATGAGGCGTCCCAAAAGTCTGTTATGTCGTAGAGACTCAACATTTCAAGTCTCTACTTGTCAGAAAAGTAAGCCTAATACACTTACTGAAATCCGATAACATAAATAAACTTTTGGGACATACTCATTTCTTTATTCTTGTATCTTAAGGTAATATTATGTGGAATAGAATTAGTGCACTGCTGGGAATAATCTTATTATTCGCTTATTTTGGTATTTCTTGTTCTAAATCAAAATCCGATTCAATTAAAAATACTGTTGACTCGAGTAAATTAGTCGCTCCTATTGACTCCACTAATATAAGCGAGGTATTGGGCGTATGTCATGCGGGTGGGCAATACCATTTTACCGGAAAACCTTATCTTATCGAAGGAGCTGATGAAATTCTTAAGTTGGGCTCAAAATGTATTAAGGTCTGGTTTGAGAATGTTGCAAAAAAATATCCATATAATTCTTCGTGGCCCTCTGACGTGGCTAATTACAGTTGTGTTGAGGTAGCGCAAACCCCCTATTTTCAGCAGCTATTTTCTATGCCTTTCAAAGTATATTCCCTTGAAATAAACGATGATAAGATAAATTGGAGAGATGGACTCTCTGAAAGCGAAAAAAACTTAGTGTTTAGTAGAATGTATGATCTTACAAAATATTTACTAACAACTTATAAAAATTCCGGGAAGACTTTTATACTACAGAATTGGGAATCAGATAATCATCTTGCTCCTTATAATATGGATCCAGCACTTGTTCCGAAAGCAATACAAGGAATGATTGATTGGACAAATGCTCGTCAGGATGCAGTTACACAGGCGCGAAAAGAAGTTGGTTTGCAGGGTGTAGTAGTAGCCAATGCTTTTGAAGTAAATTCAGTTCTTTCAAATTACAATCCGGGACCTTATACGATAGATGTGGTAGCGCCCTATACACATTGCGATATTTACTCATACTCTTCATACTCGAGCAGAGCGCTTAATGACCTAAGCTCAATAAAAAGCAGGTTACAATATATCAAAACAAAAATTCCACCTAGCAAGATGTATGGAAGTTACAACCTAATGATCGGCGAATTTGGGTATGAAGAGAGAGGCCCATGGCCTTACATTAATCCGATAACCGACATAAGCGGTCAAACTCAATTATATTCTGTTAAGGAACAACTCAGATATCTTTTGGATTGGGGCGTATCCTATATATTTTATTGGCAGATTTACTGCAATGAAGAAGTAGATAGTACCGGGAAGATTTCACTTAGTAGCGAAAGCCGGGGAGTAGATTTGGGTATTAATAATCTAAAGGGTTACTGGCTTATACGCCCTGACAACTCTTTAACTCCTACTTACGATTATTTCAAAGGATTATTTAATGGTAATGCAAAAGTAAAAGCACAACGACCCAAAACACAACTTTAATAAAATAAGATACACATGAAAAAAATATTTAAGCTCGTAAGTTTGAGCTTTATCGTACTTCTGTTCTTTGGATTCATTTCTATGGATCAGGCTTCAGTATGTGCACAAAATGTTTCCAGGCCTTCGAATGAAATCTTAAAACCTGTCAGCGAAGTAGTCGGAATTGCTCATGTTAATGGTAGATACAATTTCACAAATAAACCTTATCTCATAGAAGGTGCTGAAGAAATATTAAAATTAGGATCGAAATGTATAAAAGTTTGGTTTAATGATGTTGCCAATAAGTACTCATACAATTCAAAATGGCCTACCGATGTAAATAGGTTAAGTTATGTCGACCTGGCTAAAACCCTCTATTTTAAGGAGCTTTTTAATATGCCTTTCAAGACTTATTCACTCGAGATGACAGATGGAAATATTAAAATAAACTGGAGAGACGGGTTTTCAGAAGACGAAATAAAGTTGGTGTCTGATGAATATTATGCATTAACAAAATATCTGTTGACTACCTACAGGAACACAGGGAAAACTTTTATATTCCAGAACTGGGAGGCTGATGGGCATCTCGCCACTAAAAGCCATACGGCTGAGGAAACCAAAATTGCAATACAGGGAATGATCGACTGGACAAATACCCGTCAGGATGCTGTAGATCGTGCTCGTGCTGAAGTTGGTATGAAAGGGGTTGTTGTTGCCAATGCCTTTGAGGTGAACATGGTCTTCGATAATTGGACGCCTCCTCCCTATGCCATTGACGAAGTTGTGCCCCACACACATAATGATCTTTATTCTTACTCTTCTTATTCAAGCAGATCGTTGGATAAGCTGAATACTATTACACAGCGTTTAAATTATATCAAAACCAAAACGCCTCCCAGTAAATTGTATGGTGAGCATAACCTCATGATTGGAGAGTTTGGATACGAAGAAAGACGCTATCCTTATACAGTGACAGTCAGTGATTCGACAGCTAATGTCCAGTTGTTGTCTGTAAAAACACAATTAGAGTATTTGTTGAACTGGGGTGTGGTTTATGTTTTTGATTGGCAGATTTACTGTAATGAAATTTCAGAAAAGAATACACGTTCACACGTCGCTGTACATGACAATAACCAGTATAAAGGTTATTGGTTAAGGAGGGCCGACGGATCATACACGCCCACCTATAACTATTTTAAAAAATTATTTCAGGAAGACAAACCAGTGAAAACTTATGTGCCTTTTCTCGGACGAAAATGAATGAGGAAAAGTTGATTTTACAAAAAAATAGTCATTTCATAAAATTCCATTTCTGAAAGGGTTATTGTGTTTTGTAAAACCATTAAAAATAATACGATGAACAAATTCAACGCAACCATTGTGATGCTTTTAGTAGCATCTCTTGCAATTACTGGCGGTAAAAGTATTGAGAAGCGGAATAAGCTTATTGGATCTCAGATTGCAATCTTCTATCCTTCTGATTTTAATCCGGGTGCTAACTTACCCTCATTAGCATTTGAAAAAGAACCTACTGCTATTGGAGAAATTCCTTTAGGTTGGAAACTTGTTCCCTCCTTTTACCATGTTGGAAAGGAGACCTGTGCAGCATTCCCTGTTGGGGAGGGTGTAAGTCTTTACGGTACAGGTGAAGTTACAGGTCCTCTTTTGCGGAATGGCACAACAATAGACCTATGGAATACAGATACGCCGGGGTACAAGAGAGCCGATGGGAAACGACTGTATCATACGCACCCATGGGTTTTGGGTGTTCGTGCGGATGGTACTGCATTTGGAATCATTGCCGATAATACCTGGAAACAGAAATTAATACTGACTGATAGCATTCGTTTTATTTCGGAAGGTCCTGCTTTTCGGGTGGTGATTATTGAACGCAAAACCCCACAGGAGGTAGTTATGGCTTTATCCGGTCTGATTGGGAAAATGTATATGCCTCCGCTTTGGAGCCTGGGCTATCAGCAATGCCGATGGTCGTATGAGCCTGATTCAAGGGCAAAAGAAGTTGCCGACGGTTTCATTAATCATAAAATATCATGTGATGTGATTTGGTTTGACATTGATTACATGGACAAGTTCAAAATATTTACTTTCGACAAAACCAAATATCCGAACCCGACAGAGATGAATGACTATCTCCACAAAAGAGGAATGAAAGGCGTTTGGATGATTGATCCGGGAGTGAAAGAAGAAAAAGGATATTCTGTTTATGACGAAGGCACCAAACAGGATAATTGGGTGAAGGATGCAACAGGTAAAGATTATCTTGGCGAGGTTTGGCCGGGTAAATGTGTCTTTCCTGATTTCACCAGACCAAAGACACGTGAGTGGTGGTCCGGCTTATATAAAAATTTCATGGCTACAGGGATTGATGGTGTCTGGAACGATATGAACGATCCTTCTGTTTTCAATGTGCCAACCTGGACAATGCCTGAGAATAACATTAACAGAGGTGGAGGTGGTTTGCCCGAAGGAAGTCATTTGCGCTATCATAACGTCTATGGAATGTTGATGGTAAGAGCAACCATGGAAGGAATACTGAAAGCAAATCCTGATAAGCGTCCGTTTGTACTCTCCCGGTCTGGTTACTTGGGTAGCCAACGGTACAGTGCAACATGGACAGGTGACAATTTGGGAACTGTTGAGCACATGAAAATGTCGATACCGATGTCGCTTAATTTTGGCCTTTCGGGACAAGCATTTAACGGTCCGGATATTGGCGGATTTGGCGATAAAACATCCCCGGATTTATTTGCCCAATGGATGTCAATGGGTGTCTTCTTTCCATTTGCAAGGGGGCATGCTGCAAAAGGAACAAACAATAAAGAGCCATGGGCCTTTGGCCCTGAAGTGGAAAAAGCATGTCAAACGGCAATTAACAGACGTTATCGGTTGATGCCATATATCTATACACTGTTCCATGAAGCTGCAACAACAGGCATGCCGGTAATGCGACCTACATTTTTTGCTGATATAAAAGATCTGAAGTTACGTACAGATGACGAAAACTTTTTATTGGGAGACAATCTTTTGATTGTACCTAAGTGGGCTAAAAATAATTTGATCCCCAAGGGTAACTGGAAGACGATTTCAGTAAATGGTGAGGACAGTAAAAACGATAAATACCAGGCAGATATTTTACAGCGGGAAGGATCAATAGTACCGGTCGGAAATCTGATTCAAAGTACTGCCCAGTATAGTACGGACTCGCTTACATTATTCATTTCGTTGGATGCAAAGGGGCGGGCTACCGGTAGTTTGTATGAAGATGCAAATGATGGCTTTGGTTATAAAAAAGGAGAGTACGTCATGTGGACTTTTACGGCCATAACAAAAGACAATATGGTTAATATAGATGTAAAACAAACTGAGGGAACACTTAAAACGAAGACTAAATTGTTCAAAATAAAACTGATAACAAAATCAAAAGTGTTAGAAAAGGGTTGGTTGAAAGCCAATCAACTGAAGGTAAAAATGTAATAATGAAAATATGAAGATAAGGATAGCTTTTTTGTTTTTGTTTCTTTGTGGAATAATCAATACTGCTTTCGCACAATTTAATTTTAAACCCAATTATGGATTAGCGCAAAAGCAGGCCCCGACCGAGTTACCTAAGTCAAAAGCCCCTGTTCCTCAAACTGTCCGTTTGAAGAAGCAGGATTTAAAAGGCACTCTTCGGTATGATAAAGATGACCAGTATATCATTGCATCTGGTTGGGAGCTGACAGACGGAAACAAAACCGTTGCGCAACCAATAATGGATAATACAT
>JAUZOF010000179.1 GCA_030706585.1 Bacteroidota bacterium | reverse complement strand
GGATAATATACAAATGTCGGATTTTTTCTTTCTATTTATTTAGAAATACCGAATCTTTTTTTAAACTTTGTGGAAGTAAGAAAAATGAGATTTTCTGCCGCCTGTTTATACCATGCAAAATTAATAGAATTGTACCAATTACGATGAATCTGACCAAAGAATTACTGACAAAAGAAATCCCGTTTCTGAGTCCAACCGACACGGGAGAGACTACTCTGGCGTTGATGGAAGAGTACAAGGTTAATCATCTTCCTCTTGTTGATAACGGAAAATATCTTTGTCTGGTATCCGAGAGAGACGCCTATCGCATGGAATCGCTTGATGCCCAGCTGGGTAAAGCATGGTACTTCTCCCCTGCAGTGAAACTATCAGGACATCTGCTGGAAGCATTGGAACGAATGGCATCCAACCATCTGTCGTTAATTCCTGTAGTGGGTGAAAACAACGAGTATCTGGGTGTAATCACGCAATCCAAACTTCTGGAAGCGCTGTCTATGGTTTTAGGTACAAGCAAACCGGGCGCCATACTGGTTGTCGAGCTTTCCGAACAGGATTATTCTATTAGCGAAATTGCACGACTGGTGGAAAACAACAATGCCCATATCGTCAATCTGAGCTCCTTCCCTTCTCCTTCCGGCAATATTTACATAGCCTTTAAGGTAAATGTGGAAGATGCCGATGCTATTGCCCGCAGTCTTGAACGTTTTCACTACAAACTTGTTTTAACGTACATGACTCAGGGAGTAGTTGATGAAGTAGCTCAAAAACGATTACAGGAGCTATTCTATTACATCAACATGTAATCCTTTTGTTTTTAGATATAAACCAGAATATTTACAGAGGGTACCTTCTTTAAATCTATAAAAGATGCAGATAATAAACCTGACAGGTTTCAGAAACCCGTTAGGTTTTTACCTTTTTACCCTCTACCATTTTCCCAACCTATGAAAGTTGTCATTTTTGGAAATACTTATCAAACCGAAAAAGCCCATCCCGTACTTAAACTTTTCGAGATACTCAACCGATACAAGGCAGAGATATATGTCTGCCGGGACTTCTACGAGTTTCTGGAATCTCATCAAAACTTTCACCCTCAAATCAATGGACTGATCGACCAAAATAATTTTGAGGCTGATATTGCTATCAGCGTGGGAGGCGACGGCACATTCCTCAATGCCGCTGAACGTGTAGGCCGAAAGGAAATCCCTATCCTGGGAGTCAACACCGGCCGCCTTGGCTTTTTAGCAGATGTATCCGAAAATGATATTGAACTGGCTTTGGATGAGATATTTAATAACAAATTCAAAATAGAGGAACGCTCTCAACTTGAAGTGGATATCTGCAACGGCTGTTTCGGCAAGTCAAAATACGCACTTAATGAAATAGCGGTACTCAAACAGGACACCTCCTCGATGATCACCATACATGCCTGGCTGGACAATCAATTTCTGAATACCTATCAGGCGGACGGGCTGATTGTGGCAACACCTACAGGCTCTACTGCTTATTCGATGAGTGTCGGAGGCCCGATACTGATGCCTCAGGCCAACAATATGGTTATTTCTCCGATTGCACCTCACAGTCTTACCGTCAGACCATTGGTTATCCCTGACAACATGACGATCACTCTCGAAGTGGAAAGCCGCAACCGTAATTTCCTGATAGCTCTGGATGGTCGCTCTCACGCTGTCGAAGAATGTAAATTCCAGATTAGAAAAGCTGACTACCCGATAAAAGTGATAAAACGGACGTCACACACCTATTTCGATACTTTACGGACGAAATTAATGTGGGGAGCAGACAAAAGAATTCATCCGGGGTCTAAATAGTTAAAATAACCCCATTTACCATCATTGCCCTATCTTGAAAATCCAACTGATTTGTTGAAATAAAAGGCATAAATCAGGGCGTATTGTGCGCCAAAATGGAATAATTGCTAATTTATTGCTATTTTATTGCCCTGTATGGTTGACAAATTGCTTTTTATTTTGTTTATTTGCATCCATAATTTTTCAGCGAAGATTTCTATATTAGCTAATATAATTTTTAAGTTAAATCATTATGAGCAAATCAAAATTAGAGTACATCTGGTTAGATGGTACTGAGCCATCTCAGCAATTGAGAAGCAAAACTCGTGTGAAAGAAAACTTCAGTGGTAAATTGGAAGACTGTCCAATGTGGTCATTCGACGGCTCTTCTACTAACCAGGCACAAGGCGGTTCTTCTGACTTGTTGTTGAAACCGGTATTCATTTGCCCGGATCCTGATCGTAAAGATGCTTACATCGTTATGACAGAGGTTTTGAACGCAGACGGTACTCCTCACGAAACTAACCACCGTGCAACTATCGATGATGATGACAATGATTTCTGGTTCGGTTACGAGCAGGAATATTTCTTATATGACATGGAAACAAGAATGCCTCTTGGTTTCCCTAAAGGTGGTTTCCCTGATCGTCCACAAGGCCCATACTACGGTTCAGTAGGTGCACGCAACGCTTACGGTCGTGAAATCGTAGAAGAGCACTTCGACATCTGTATCGCTGCTGGTTTGAACATCGAAGGTATCAACGCTGAGGTTGCTGCTGGTCAGTGGGAATACCAAATCTTCTCTAAAGGCGCTAAACTGGCTGGTGACGAAATCTGGGTATCTCGTTACTTGTTAGAAAGAACTTGCGAGAAATACGGCGTTTACGTAGAATGGCATCCGAAACCACTTGGTGCTACTGACTGGAACGGTTCAGGTATGCACGCTAACTTCTCTAACGGTAAAATGAGAACTTGCGGTGACAAAGCTGTATTCGATGCAATCTGTGCTGAATTTGGTAAACACGTACCTGCTCACATGGCTGTTTACGGTGCTTACAACGATCAGCGTCTGACTGGTAAACACGAAACTGCATCTATCCATGACTTCTCATGGGGTGTATCTGACCGTGGTGCTTCTATCCGTATCCCTGTTGGTACTGTAGAAGATGGTTGGAAAGGTCGTTTGGAAGACCGTCGTCCGGCTTCTAACGGTTGTCCTTACCAAATCGGTTCTATCATCGTTAAAACTACAAAAGCTTCAGGACAATATTAATCCTGACTTAACGATATCTTTAAAAGCCTTCGGCCTTCGGGTTCGGAGGCTTTTTTTATGCCCTGTCAGCTGATTTTTTGCCTGTATCTCTCTTTTTCGTAACTTAGAGCCTGTTTAAATTTTATTGCGTTACTTTTTTCAGGACTATTTCGAGGTATATTTTTTGCTTTTATCCCGCAGATTTAGCGGGCTAAATCAAGGGGGAAAAGTGAAAAATATGCCCGAAAGAGACTAAAAAAGGAGCAAAGATGGGGACTCTTCATCATATGAAAATGACTCGGTAAAATTTAAACAGGCTCTTAGTATCATAAATACCATTGACGACACTTGTTATTATGTTTACGAAAAAGAAACTCGAAATAAAACGGCATTTATTCTACGAAACCTCGCATTCCCCTTCTCTTGCAGATATCGTGGGAAAAGAGATGCTGGATAAAATTGTAGACTTCTGTTTCATAGCCAATCCTTATTATCCCGACAAGAAACTATTGAAACTGCTTCAGCGGGAGCTCCCCATGCTGATTAAATCCTATCCATCAAGCAATTCTATTATTTCGCAACGTAATCTGGCATCTGTGCTCCACGTGGATCCATGCAGCCTGGTGATCGGTAATGGCGCCACGGAGTTGATTACCATTATCGTAGAGGAGTTGATTGACGATATTGCTATTCCCGTACCCACTTTCAGCGAATACACCGAGAAAATCCGCCGGAAGGATTGTGCCAAACTTTTTCAACTGCCGGCCGAACAGGATTATCAACTCAATCTGGACATCTACGCGGCATGGATTGATGAAAACAATGTTACTTCAGCATTGATTATCAATCCGGGAAATCCTACAGGACAACTGATTCCATTAACCGCAATGATGAAGTTCCTCGATAAAATGTCGCATCTGAAGATGATCATCGTGGACGAATCGTTTATCGACTTTGCAGATGAAAACATCCCCAGCCTGTTACCGCATATCGATAAATTCCGGAATCTGATGCTGGTGCGTAGCATGAGCAAGCATTGCGGTATACCGGGACTGCGCCTGGGATATTGTTGCTCTTCCAACGAGGAATACCTGAAATGCGTACGCAAATCATTGCCGGTCTGGAACATCAATACACTTGCGGAATATTTCCTCACCCAATTGAAAAAAACCGATGCCGATTACCACAAAGCCCGATTAAAGGTTATCAGCGACATTCGTTATTTCTATCAGGAACTGAAAAAGATAGAAGGTTTTCATGTCTATCCCACCGGAAGTAATTTTGTACTCATCAAGTCACATTGCGGACTGACAGCCACTGAATTGCAGCACATCCTGTTGGAAGAATATCATGCTTATGTGCGGGATTGCAGCAACAAAGTGGGACTCGATGCTTACCACATCCGGGCAGCTTCACAGGGGAGAAAAAAGGATAAAATACTGATTAAAGCCCTGCAGGAGATTTCAGCCAAATATTCACATAAACCACACACTATCTGACACTGATGAAGAAAGTACTCATGGTCTCCCGCAGACTCATTCGTAAAAATAAAACCATCGACTGGTTTTCCGAAATATACCTCCAGCTTTTGGCAGAAAGAGGCGTCATGCCTATCATTGTTCCCATTGCCGAAGCCACTAAAGGAATTTTGGATGAATACCTGAAAGATTACGACGGCATGTTGATGATGGAAGGTGGTGACATTGATCCCCAATATTATCACGAAAACTATGATCTGACTAAACTGGATGAATACGATCCACTGAAAGACGAAATAGAGATAACCTGCCTGAGACATGCCTTTGCGGCAAACAAACCCATACTTGGCTTCTGTCGCGGTGTGCAACTGATCAATGTGCTGCACGGTGGAAAGATTTATAACGACGTACACCTCGAAATCCCCAATCCTGTCCTCCATATTAATTATGAAAACTACGACAGTCACCGTCACAAGGTAATACTGGAAGAAGGAACACCTTTATTTGAGTGGTACGGGCAAAAAGAACTGATGGTGAACACTTATCACCACCAGGGTATCAAAGTACTGGGAAAAGGCTTAATACCGATGGCACATGCCGAAGATGGCCTGATTGAGGGTGTTTATAATCCGGCTCACTCCTTTCTGGTGGGACTTCAATTTCATCCCGAACGCATGCTTTCTGAATACAAAGGAAATCAGAAGGTGTTTGATGCTTTTACCGATGCCGTAAAACACCGGTGACCCCGTAATTGTAACTAAACGCCCTGCATTTAAAGGCAAAAAGTAAGAGATTACAAGGGAAATTGGTAATTTTGCAATCTGAAACGGCAAACTGTTTTCCGGTTGCAACAAATTATTGATCAAATGGATATCCAATCATTCAAAGAGGTCGCCAAAAAGTACAAAGTAATCTTTCTCGATTCTTACGGTGTACTGAGAAACTATCAGGGCATATTACCCGGGGTAAGGGATATGATTAAATTTCTCGATGATGAAGGCATCGCCTATTATGTACTTACAAACGATGCGTCAAGAAGCCCCATCCAGCTCGCCGAAGCCTTTGCCTCCAGAGGTATTCCTGAAATAACGGTAGAAAAAATAATTTCATCGGGAATGATTGCCCGTGAATACCTGGAGAATAAGGTCAATTCGGGTACCGTAGTTTACCTTGGCACCGAACGTTCGGCCCACTACATCGAATCGGTGGGATTGAATACTCTTTCCATCAGTGAGGTGGATCTGGCCAATATGGATGATTTTACAGCGATGGTGCTGCTTGATGACGAAGGGTTTGACTGGAACTATGACCTGACCAAAGCGGTGAATATCCTCCGTAAAAAAAGCCTGCCGGTAATTGTGGCCAACTCCGATGAGACTTATCCTCTTTCCAAAGACCACGTATCTATTGCCGTTGGCGGTATAGCTGACCTGCTGGAGCCTCTTTCGGACAAAATCTTTATCCGCTTTGGAAAACCTGATTCGCAAATCTTCCATTTTGCATACGAATATGCCGTTACCGACCTTCAGATGAGTATATCCAAGCGCGATATCCTGATGGTGGGCGATACGCTGAAAACAGACATTATCGGGGGCAATAAATTCGGAATAGACACCTGTCTGGTGCTCTCGGGGAACATACAGGCCAAAAATGCCGAGGTATTGATTTCCGCTACCGGTATTATTCCGAATTACATCTGCCAGTCAGTATCAACCTGATTGCGTCCTTATCACCTTTTCCAAAGTTTAAAACGTTGAAAAGCCAGCCATATACAAAACTACCCGGCCATCTCTTGATAATAGCCGGGTAGTTTTGTTTTGGATAATGTGTATACTCAATATTATGGAATAGGATTGAATTGATGTCGTATGCATGGGGAAATTATTAGAGGCTGTGAAAAAACTCACAAAAGATTTTGGTGTAATTTTTTTGCCACCCCTAAATCCCCTATAGGGGACTTTAGCAGTAGCAAAAACAGGTAAATCCGTACATTTATTGACTGATTTAACCAGATTAAGATGTTGTTTGCATAACTCCTCCCCACTTTGGGGAGGTTGGGAGGGGTCAGTAGGTAGTTTTTACACAGTCTCTATTAATTACCCGTCAAGTGTCCCGAATAGTTATCGATCTGAAGCCGTTGAACGCTAGCGCTGCGTACCGTACAGCGGCTTCAGGCCGCTTGACGGATTGATAACCATGGAGAAGCATGGGATAAATAAGACATTAAATTATACTCCGTACTTATTTACCCCATGATTCCAATACTTTGACCATCTCACTCCCCCATTAATCGATCTGTATGATATTTTTATGACGATTACTTTAAACTTTGCAGCCTAATGTCATTCTAACTATTCATTATGCAAAAGACAGCTATATTAATCATCACGCTAATATACGCGGGCATCAACTCCTATCTCTATACCCGCGGATTACAGGCCCTGCCGGCTCAACCGGTGTTTCGTATCCTTTATACCTCGCTTTTCCTGACCTTTTCACTATCGTTTCTGGTAGCTATGATGAGTGGGGAGAAACTCGCTTTTCCATTAAGCAGTGTGGTCGAGAGTATCGGCTCTTACTGGATCATGGTTATGGTATATCTGGTGGCTGCTGCCCTGCTGGGTGACCTACTCCGGCTGGCAGATCATTTCTTCGGGATTTTTCCTACTTATCTGCGGGAACATTATCCATTGGTCAAACAGGTCTATCTGGGAATAACAGTGGGCATTGTGGCTATGATCAGCCTCTGGGGATACGTGAAGTTTGATTCACCCGAAGTGGTTCATCTTCCCCTATCGATTCCTGAAAAAGGCTTTGCGGGTGAAGAACTGCGAATCGTAGCGGCCAGTGATATACACCTGGGGAATACCATCCGGCGCTCCCGGCTCGAGAAGTTTGTGAAGAAGATTAATGCACAGAAACCTGATATCATCCTGCTCGCGGGTGATGTGATTGACCGCAATATTCGTCCTGTCGAAGAACAGCGTATGGATGAAATGCTCAGTCAGTTAAAGGCCCGCTACGGTGTCTATGCCGTGCTGGGCAATCACGAATATTACGGGGGAGTAGATAAGGCCATAGCTTTTCTGAAACGCTCGGGTATTCACCTCCTTCGTGACCAATCGGTCACCATCGATGACCGTTTTGTCGTAGTGGGCCGCGATGACCGCACCAATCCCGACCGCCACTCCATCGAACAGCTGATGCAGGGTGTCAACCGGCAACTACCGGTTATCTTGCTTGACCACCAGCCCTATCACCTCTCCGAGTCGCAACAAAACAAAATCGACCTGCAAATCTCGGGGCATACCCACCGGGGGCAGATTTTCCCTTTCAACCTGCTGGTTGACCGCATGTTTGAACTGGCTCACGGCTATCGTAAGATAGGCCACACCCATTTCTATGTATCTTCGGGACTGGGGCTTTGGGCGGCGCCCTTGCGCATCGGTACTCAATCGGAGATTGTGAATATGGTAATCAGGCATTAATAGCATTTCAATCAGGACGACTAAATATCAAATATTCATACACAAAAATAAATGGGTTACTTCCAGTTTAAGAATATT
>JAUZOF010000178.1 GCA_030706585.1 Bacteroidota bacterium | reverse complement strand
GGTAGCAAAACCTGGATATATGTGAAAGAGGGATTTAAAGAGGCCCGACAGCGAAAGGCGGATGCCATCATTATAGAGATGAATACCTATGGAGGTACCGTAATTCATGCAGATTCAATTCGCACCTTAATACTCAATGCTCCTATCCCGTCCTATGTCTTTATCAACAACAATGCGGCTTCAGCCGGAGCATTGATTGCGATTGCCTGCGATAGTATTTATATGCGGCCGGGAGCAAATATCGGGGCGGCCACTGTGGTCAATGAGACGGGGCAACCAATGCCGGATAAATACCAGTCCTACATGAGGGCAATTATACGCTCTACAGCCGAAGCGCACGGGAAAGATACAATTAAGATGAATGGCGGTAAAGTGGTAAAATGGCACCGGGATCCTCGTATTGCAGAGGCGATGGTGGATGAGTCCATTGTTGTGCCCGGAGTGGTTGATTCCGGGAAAGTATTGACCTTAACTGCACAGGAGGCAGTAAAGCTAGGCTTTTGTGATGCAATCGTAAGTAATATTGATGAAATTGTGATTGACCGGTTGGGATATGATGATTATGATTTGGTGGTTTTTCGTCCGACAGTTTGGGATGACGTGAAGGGCTTTCTGATGAACCCGGCTTTGCAGGCGGTATTGATTATGCTGATAATCGGTGGGATATACTTTGAAATGCAGGCTCCCGGAATCGGTTTCCCGACGATCATATCACTGACCGCAGCGGTTCTTTACTTTGCGCCGTTGTATATTGATGGGGTAGCTGAATACTGGGAAATTATCCTGTTTGTGATAGGCTGTTTATTGTTATTAGCCGAAATATTTATTATACCCGGATTTGGCATTGCGGGAGTGACCGGGATAATTCTCGTATTTCTGGGGCTATTTTTCGGATTAGTCAATAATGTCGATTTTACTTTTGATTCAGCACCTTCGGATGAAAGCTCCCGGGCAATACTTGTCATCATTTCCGGCCTGACTTTAGGCATTGCCCTGATAATTTATATGAGCAGCCGGATTGGTACAAGAGGGGTTTTCAGTAAATTTGCTCTGCAAAAAACACAGGAGTTGCAAGAGGGGTATATTTCCGTACCGGTAGAATACAGTCAACTGATAGGAAAAGAGGGGGTTGCGGAGACAATTTTGCGTCCTTCCGGTAAAATCAGGATTGATGGGGTGCAATATGATGCGGTTGCATTGACCTCGTATTTAGATAAAGGGGAAAAGGTACGAGTAGTAAAGTTTGAAAATGCACAGCTTTACGTGAAGAAGAAATAATAACAAATAGAATATGTCAAGAAAAAGATTTTTAGGGGTAATCCCGGCCCGATATGCTTCGACCCGGTTTCCGGGAAAACCGTTGGTGAAGATTGGTGGCAAAATGATGATTCAACGGGTGTACGAACAGGTGATGGATACTCTGGATGAAGTGTGCGTAGCTACGGATGACAGGCGGATTATTGAAGCTGTGCATTCATTTGGAGGGAATGTGATTATGACCTCCGAAAGACACAAAAGCGGAACGGACCGTTGCCATGAAGCGATGTTGAAATGCGAAGGAGATTATGATGTCGTGGTAAACATTCAGGGCGATGAGCCATTTATTCAACCACAGCAAATAAGTTTGCTCAAGGCCTGCTTTGATAATAAAAATACGCAGATTGCGACTCTGGTAAAGCCATTTACACTGAATGATGGATGGGAGGCTTTGTCAAATCCGAATTCTCCTAAAGTGATTATGAATGACAGGATGGAGGCAATTTACTTCAGTCGTTCGGTTATTCCATATGTTCGGAATTACCCTGAGGCGGAGTGGCTTAATCACCAGGCGTTTTATAAGCATATCGGGTTGTATGCTTACCGCACGGATATACTGGAAAGTATTACCGAACTGGAGCAGACTCCATTGGAGTTGGCCGAGTCGCTTGAGCAGCTTCGCTGGCTGGAGAATGGATACAAGATAAATGTGGCTGTTACCCAGTTTGAAACAATCGGCATCGATACTCCGGAAGACCTGGATAAAGCAGAGAAATTCCTTCAAAACAAACGCTAAAAAGAGTTACATGTTAGACAGAACGATACAACCTGAAATTCGAAATATTGAGACTTTTACCATACCTCAACCCAATATCGTGGTATTGCCCAATGGGATTGAACTTTACACCGTTAATATGGGCGAGCAAGAGGTGGTTCGCCTCGACTTGATGTTTTCCTCGGGAAAATGGGACCAGGAAAAGATTCTGGCTGCGGTTATGACCAATATGATGCTCAAGGAAGGAGCCGGTGAACTCACTTCTTCGAAAATCGCCGAGCTGCTGGATTATTCTGGATCCTGGATGCAGAGTTCAGTGACTCAGCATAATTCCTATCTGACGCTTTATGCGCTGAATAAGCATTTTTCATCATTGCTTCCAATTATAGAGTTGATTATTAAATCTCCGACTTTTCCAGAAGAGGAGTTTCGGACATTAATGTCACGCCAGAAACAACAATATCTGGTGGATTGTGAAAAGGTGGAAAATCTGGCCAATTTTGCTTCGATAGAGCAGCTTTTCGGTGCATCCCATCCATACGGAAAGAGAGCAGCAGCCGAAGATTTCGATTTGCTAACCATTGAGGATTTGAAAAAATATCATCAGAAGCATTATCATTCGGCCAATTGCCGCGTATTCCTGACGGGCAAATTGAATGAAGAGCATCTGGCCATGGTCAGTGAGTTGTTTGGCCAACAAGAATGGGGGATGAGTTCTGAAACAGTAGATGGTTCTTTTGAAATGGTATCGTCCGATGAGAAGTTCCTGAAAACCGAAAAGCCGGAAGCTGTACAATCGGCCGTGCGTTTCTCTAAAATGTCTATTGACCGGAAGCATCCCGATTTTAATGGTCTGCGGGTTCTCAATACTGTGTTGGGAGGATATTTTGGAAGCCGCCTGATGACCAGTATTCGTGAAGAAAAAGGCTACACTTACGGTATCGGGTCTTCATTGGTTACACAACAAAAGGCCGGCTACATGACCATTGCAACCCAAACGGGCGTTGAATATGTAGGACCTCTCATTGATGCCGTTTTTGAAGAAATGGATAGACTCAAAATTGAGGAGATTTCTCCGGACGAAATGGAACGGGTGAGAAGTTATCTCCTGGGAGAATTTGCCCGTTCGTTTGATGGTCCGTTTTCAATTGCGGATGCACATATCTCGATTTTAGCCAACCAATTGGGATTTGATTATTATGAAAATCAATTGAAGGTTATTCAAAGCATAGACTCTGCAACTCTTTTGCTATTAGCGAATAAATACCTGAACCGGGAAGATTTTTACGTTTCGGTGGCCGGTAAATGAAAAAAACGGGCGTTCAGTGAAAAATCTGAACGCCCGTTTTATATAAGGAAGTTGAGTATTATTCAGCTATCTCTTCAGCAACTTCTTCATTGAATTGTGTGTAGCCTTTGCTTACCAACAGGTTGTACCAAACGATAACTTTCTTGATGTCCGTAGGGTAAACGCGTTCACGATCGAATGAAGGAAGGATTTCTCCGAAGTATTTTTTCAATGCGGCAGCATCAGCTTTAGCATCAACAGCCGTTGCAGCTCCTGACTCTTTTTCAAAAATCAACTGTAATACCTCACGAAGTGGTTTTTCACCTTCATCGGTATAGATGGCAATATCATTTAAAGAAATAACTTTATCACGGGAATAAGCCGGAGTTTTTTTGCCATCAAGCAGAGATTCTACGATAATGGCGTTACGACCTTGGGAAACGAGTTTAAAAAGTCCGGGTTTTCCCGAAATTGACAAAATAGTTCTGAGCATATATTTTTTGTTTTTGGATTCGAAGCCGCAAATATAGAAAGGAAAAAAATACAGGCAAAAAGGAAAACGTTGTATATTGTTAAGCTAAAAGCCTGCATTTGACGATGATTTCAGTCAACTGAGGTATGATGGGATGCGTATTGTCATTGGTTACGACGAAGTCAGATCGCTGAATACGTTCGGCTTCAGCCATTTGATTCCGCATACGGTCTTTGATCAGGCTTTCTGAAGAGTGGTCGCGCTGCATTACCCGTTGGATTCTGATTGCTTCCTGTGCTGTGACTACTACAACCTTGTCAACATGCAGATATAGTCCTGAATCAAATAAGATGGCAGATTCAATTACAACCAAATCTGCATTTTGTTTGTCGCACCATTGGTAGTAATCTTTTCTTACTTCGGGGTGGACAATTCCGTTGAGTTTGCTGAGTAATTCCGGGTGTCGAAATGCAATACCGGCGATATGCGGGCGGTTTAGCTGCCTATCCTGATAGGATGCTTCTCCGAAAATAGAAATGATTCCATTCCGGATTTCAGAAGATTCGACCATCAGTCGCTTAGCTTCCCGGTCACAGTCATAAACCGGAATGCCGCATAATCTGAAAAACTCGGCAACAACAGATTTTCCACTGCCAATGCCTCCGGTTAATCCTATTCTAATCATTTTGTATCTCTTCCATTAGTACATCCACCTCATCCGGTTGATACCTTATGTTTGATACATAATGGGGGTATTTAACCATCTTGATATGGTGTCTGCCGGTGTTGTTCTTTTGAATATCGTTGTAGTCAATTACAAATGAAAAATCATTCGCCTGCACTGATTTGTAATGACTGATTGAAACAGAGCATACCACGCGGATCGTAGCCGGGAATAACCTCATATTGAAGCCTTCGGGTACATTGATTCCAATAACCGGAATATCAATTGATTTTTCGGTGATGGACTCTACCGGAACCATGACTCTGATTTTGTAGGGAACCAGTTTCACCCCATCGATTTTGTTAAGTACCAGATTGGTCTCAAAGGTGTCTTTTAGATTGGAAACTCGTAGCACCTGCGTATAAACCTCTTTAATCTGGTTGAGTTTATCGGTCGGCGCGTAAATGGTAATCTTAGGCGGCCAGAAACGAATCCGGTTGCTAAGTCCGAATGAGTTTTCGGTGGTAATTGCTGATAAAAGTTTGACCGGTACGGTTTTAGATTCGCCCTGAGAAAAATTGAGGTTAATCGATTCCGGAAAAACAGAGCGTAGATCTATGCCGACTACAAATTTCTTTCTTAGCTTATTGAGTAAATAGTCAGAGGATATTGTGGCAACCCCTTTTTTGATTTGCAGTTCCCGGAAGTCAATTTCACAAGTCGGTACCGGTCGGCTAAAGGAGTAGCTAAATAAAGTTGCGCCTTTGTCCTTTGCCCTGACTTGTAATGAGTTGGGAATATCCGATGTGAGAATTATATTTCTGGGAATGTTAATGATGCGAAGGGGAACCCTGAAATCCGTTTCAAGGTTTTCTTTCATCAATTGCAGAAACCAGAAGAATGTAGAGAGTATAACGAAAAAAAGGAAGGTCAGAAGTTCCTTTTTGCGTTTGAAGCGCAAGAAACTTCTGACCTTCACCAGAAAGCGGTATATCTTCAGTTGATTCTTTCTGCCTTGCATAGGAGGGAAATGTTTTATTTCGTCTCAGCAGACTGAGAATCAGCGGCAGATGCAAATACAGATCCTTTTTCCACTTTGATACGAACGCCTTGTGCGATTTCGATAACAAAGTAAGTGTCAGCGATTTCTTTGATAGTGCCATGGATACCACCAGCCGTAACTACGCGGTCTCCGTTTTTCATTGCTTCACGCGTTTTTTTGATTTCTTTCTGACGTTTTGCCTGTGGGCGAATCATGAAGAAATAGAAAACGGCAATAATAAGTACCATCATCAGGATGCCTGAAAGACCACTACCCTGAGCCCCGGCTTGAAGCATTACGCTTAATAAGTTCATAGTTGTATTCGATTACGATTTTTTATTGTTGTTATCAAGGCAAATATAGTGAAGTTTTTAATTCTTCACTATTCTCTTTTCCGATTTTAACTGATTAATCACGTTGTTGAGTACTCCGTTTACAAAGTAACCACTCTTTGGTGTACTGTATGTTTTTGCCAACTCGATGTATTCGTTCAGCGTTACAGTTGTTGGAATCGATTCAAAATTGAATATCTCTGCCAAAGCAATCTGCATAATGATAATATCCATGAACGCAATGCGGTCCATTTCCCAGTTCTGGGTATTTTTGTCGATGAGTTCGCGATATTCTTTTTCGCTCAGGATGGCTTTGCGGAAGAGAGTAACGGCGAAATCACGGTCCGCTTCAGCCTTAAACATTGGCAGCAGAGACTGTTTCTCTCCTTTATCCGGATTGAATTGCTTGATTGTTTTCAGGACGAAAGTACCGATGATGTCCATGTCATCGTTCCAGTAAAGGCTGTTTCCTTCCAATACTTCAGCAAGATCGGCATCTTCCATGATGATGTTTTTGAATATAGAGCGCCAGAACTCGCGGTCAGCCTCGTAAGAATCTTCTTCGCTGGCCATATAATCCTGATAAGTTTTTGACTCAATGATACGGTCGAGTAAAATACGGATAAAGTCCTGTTCGTTTGTCCAGGAGATTTTCTGATTGCTGAGATATTCGTTGAATTGACTGTTTTCGTTCAATTGACGGATGAATCGGTTGTCTATAAACCGGGTGTTGGGATTGAGTTCTTGTTCTGTTGGGAGGAGTTTGTTACGGGCAGCGTCGAGTCTTCTTTCCTGAAATTGAGTCAGCTCCACCATCAGCAGGAGCAGAAAGTTGTACAATTCGTAAGATTTTTCTAGACTAAACATTAATTCTGTTTCGGCAGTTGCTAGTGAGCGGTTGTCATTCTTGTAGTATGAATAAATCAACTGCATCACTTTAATTCGAATCAATACGCGGTTTATCATCTTTTTAATGAGCTATTTTTAGATGGTGCAAAAGTAGTCTATTTCCCCGAGTCGGGGAAATGGGGAAGTCTATTTTCATTTTAAATTATCATAAAGAAAGAGAGCTGCTTATTTTTATTGCCGGTTTCTTTGGAAATGTTCAAAATAATCTCCAT
This sequence comes from Bacteroidota bacterium, assembly GCA_030706585.1. Taxonomy (GTDB): domain Bacteria; phylum Bacteroidota; class Bacteroidia; order Bacteroidales; family UBA7332; genus CAXXIC01. Next base: position 1,154 of record JAUZOF010000178.1, on the reverse strand, counting down.
ATTTGGAGGGAAATAAAAAGAGTCAAGTTATCCAAAAAAGTCTGAGCCATGGATGGATATCAAAAGAGAAGTATGACCAATGCGAAGGATCAGGAGATAGTTTATTCCCGAGCGATCAAAGCTGGTAAAAGAATCTATTACTTAGATGTAAAGAGAAATCGCAAAGACGAACTGTTTCTTGCCATTACAGAGAGCAAGAAGGTCATAACCGGTTCTATAGAGGATCCGGTTGTCGAGTTTGAAAAACACAAAATCTTTCTTTACAAAGAAGATTTTGAGAAGTTTTTAATTGGCATACAGGACGCGATTGCTTTTATTGGCAATTCTGGATCCGGTGAGCCTTTAAAGAATGATATAGCAGAAAAGCTATTAAGCGAAATTCCCGATTTTGTAATTGATGAAATTCAATAAACAGGAAAGCCGGAGGTAACCCTTCGGCTTTCCTGTTTTTATAAACCTTCCGTGAGCGTATCAATCCTGGTCTTCCTTACCCCTTATGAATTAATTGTTATCTTTGCAGGCAAAATTTCGAGGAATGAATCAGATGATTAAGACGATAATATTTGACTTGGGCGGCGTGCTTTATGACCTAGACAGACAGCGTTGTGTGGACGCATTGAAAAGTGCCGGCCTGGAGAATGTAAATGAACTGCTTACCAACTATAAACAGGCCGGAGTCTTCCAGCAATTAGAGGATGGCGAAATTGCAGTTGAGAGTTTCTACGAAGAGATACGACAGATAACCGGAAAGAACGTGCCCAACGAGGTGATAAAAAATGCGTGGGATGCGTTTCTAGTTGAAATACCCGATTATAAACTGGAAATGGTATTGAACCTTCGCAAGCGTTTTCAGATATTCATGCTGAGCAATACCAACGAGATTCATTTCAGTGATGCCATTCCTCGTGCGTTTGAGAAAAATGGGAAAACGATTCATGACTACTTTGACCGGTTGTATTTGTCTTACCAAATGAATGTATCGAAACCCAATCCTTCCATTTTCCACCAATTAATAAGCGACTCGGGGATTGACCCGCAAGAGACATTGTTTATAGATGATTCTCCTGAAAATGTGCGCGTGGCAAGTGAAATGAGCTTCAAGACCTATCTTGCACAACCGAAAGAAAACTTCTCTCATATCTTTGAAAGCCTGG
>JAUZOF010000177.1 GCA_030706585.1 Bacteroidota bacterium | reverse complement strand
GGAAAACCGTTGAATTTTACCGCAAAAGCATTGTTTGTGACCAAAGCGGATTCGGCATTGGTACTTGAGCCATTTTACAAAATCCACGATTCCCGTTACATGATGTACTGGATGGCATTGACCCAAAATCAATACCAGGCTGTACTGGATAGCGTGGCGGCAGCTCAGGCGGCAGCGCTTCAACTGGAAGCCCGTACCGTGGATAAAGTGGCTCCGGGAGAACAACAACCGGAAGTGGACCACAAGCTGCAATGTACCAACTCTTATACTGGCAGCTACCAGAATGAGTTTTGGCGGGATGCCCGCAGCGGAGGATACATCAGCTACAGCATGCTGACCCAGAAGAAATCGGATTTGTCTCTGATGGCACGCTATTGGGGAAATGAAACCGGAAGTCGTTCGTTTGATATCCTGATTGACGGCGTTAAACTGACGACTGAAAATATCGTGGGCAAATGGAACCTGAACCAGTTTGTCAATGTGGAATACCCGATTCCAAATTCCATGACTACCGGAAAGGATACTATTATCGTAAAATTCCAGGCCATCAATACCAGTAACATCGCCGGAGGTCTGTTCTATGTCAGGTTATTGCAACCGGCCGGCACCAGTGAAGTGATTACCCCCAAAGCCTCAAAGAATGGCTGGGCGGCTTATGCTCTGAATGGTCAGATTGTGGTTACCGGGCTGCCTGAATCATCGACCATATCTGTGTATGACTATTGTGGTCACCTGTTAACCCAGGCTACAACGAACCTGACGACGCTGGCTATTCCCTGTGTACATAAAGGATTGAAACTAATTCGCGTGACATCTGGTGGTAAGTCCGGAACGGAAAAAGTAGTTGTGAAGTAGAAATAATAATCACCTGATAAAGGTCAATGAAGGCGGTTCCGGCATAAGGTTGGAGCCGCTTTCTTTTTCACTTCCGGCACTACATATATTGGCTCTCCTTGCCGAATAAGTGCATCTCCCGATTGAGAAACTGCATCTCCCAACCAAGAAACCGCATCTCCCGGTTAAGAAACTGCATCTCCTGACTGAGAAACTGTATCTCCCGGACAAGAAACTGCATCTCCGGGTTAAGAAACTGCATCTCCCGACTGAGAAACTGCATCTCCTGACTGAGAAACCGCATCTCCCGACTGAGAAATTGAATCTCCTGACTGAGAAACCGCATCTCCCAGTCAAGAAACTGCATCTCCCGGTTAAGAAACTGCATCTCCTGTCAGATAAACAAAAACTCAATAGAATAGAGGCACAATCCCTTATTGACTGAATCTTCACCCTTTTTGATTCTTATTAAATCCTTGTTCAGATTGAGTAACAGTACTTTTGTTTGTTTTTAGCCTTAATGCGTTGAAACACTGTATTTACTTAGTCTGATACGATATGAAGAAATCCATTTACTCCTTTTTTCAAAAGCGGGTCATACTGGCAGCCTTGTTGGGCACCGGTCTGTTGACGCACTTTTCACTGGATGCGCAGGATACCACTACCGGTCTTATCCTGAAGTATTCGTTTGACAATGTCACCGGGACAACGGTCACCGATGATTCCGGCAATGGCAAGGCCGGTACGCTTCAGGGCGCTGCTGCCGTAACCACCGGATATATGGGGAAAGGCATTGTTTGTACTGCCAAAGCCGACTACATCACAGCTCCGGCAAACATCAATTCCGGTCTCTCTTCTTTTACTTTTTCGACCTGGGTAAAGATGACCGCTTTGAAGAATGCTACCCGCTTTTTCGATTGGGGGACAGGTGCAGACGGTACCAATAATTTCCTTGCATTTATCCCCAGTTATAATGGCGATGACCAGTATATGGCATTGCGGTTCCGTCCGGCATCCGGTACAGCTATCAATGTCGCTTCGACAGAAAAATGTCCAGTCGGTACGTGGGCGCACATTGCCGTCACCTATAGCTGGAACGGCTCATCGGGAACCGGAACCATTTACCTGAATGGAAAAGCCGTCGGCACAGCTTCCGGTATCACTTTCAATCCTTCGACATTCCTGGGGAGTACCGCCAATAACTACTTCGGGTATTCCCGTTGGTCAACCGATACCAACGGATTCAACGGAACTTTCGACGATATTCGCATTTATAACCGCGCGTTAACAGCCTCTGATGTTTCGGCGTTGACCGGACTGGAGGAACTGACTACTCAATACAACCAGCTTAGTCTCGGTGATATTTCCGCCGTGACCGCTAATCTTACCCTACCCAAAACTATGGGGGATAAAGGTATCAAGGTTTACTGGAAATCATCCTGCAATAAAATCATTGATACAATGGGCGTTGTCACCCGTCCTAACTATTTCGATTATACGGCTACCCTCACGGCCACCCTTTCCAACGGCATTACCACGATGACCAAAACCTTCACGCCGAAGATTCTTGCTGCTGACGGAACGGGCTTCACCAAAGACCTGCTGGTACGTTACGACTTCTCCAACCTGAGCGGTGTGACTGTCAAGGATGTCGCAGAAAAACAATTCTCCGGGGCATTGAGGAGTAATGCGACCGTTGTAACTATGGGTACTGCGGAAACCGGTATCTATAACGTGCTGAAGCTGGGTGCTACATCCGCCTATTTCGATATGGGGTATGAAGTGGGTAAGATGTTTAGCCTCCTCAGCGACTATACCGTAAGCGCCTACTATCGCATTGATGCGGCAAATACCAGTCTGGCTAACGCGGGCAACATGATTTGGTGTTTTACAAACAGTGCCAATGCATCATCTCTGCAAAACGGCTATCTGGCGGCTAGTCTATACGATCAAAGCCTCAATGTTACCCCGACTTACAATGCCGGTACGGGCAATCAGTCCTTGTCATTCCGGAGACAAGCGTTGAAGGGCAACTGGCACCACATCGCCTATACGCAGAAAGGAACCCTCGGCACCATTTACATTGACGGCATCTCTATGGGAACTGACCAAATCACTAATCTACCCGTCTCTACATTGGTCAGAGAGAGCTCTTCGGGTACCCTTTATAACTGGATTGGTCGTTCGTGTTACGCCTCGGATTCTTATCTGTCAAATGCATTGGTCTATGATTTCAGGTTGTATAAAAAGGCATTGACCGCGCAGGAAATCCAGCAAACGGAATTGAATGTCCCGGCCAATATTGCCAATCTGGAGGCTGCCTATAAAGCCTTTGCCGGAACGGCCAAAACTGCTGAAACCGCTATTTCAGACCCTGTCATTCATGCTGTTCCCACTTATCTGGAGATTTTACAAAACGACAACTCTACCCAAAAGATTCCGTTGACCAGTTTCAGCAAAATGACCGCTACCGATGCACAGACCAGCATCGTACTGACCTCCGGAGCATTAAACTTCGCAACGGACGACATCCGCAAAATGGTATTGAGTGACGGCACGGCCTCTGTCCCTACTGTGCTCGCCAAAGCAGAGCTGTCACTTTATCCTAATCCTGCTACCAGCTACATTGTCCTTCACCGTCCTGAAGCAGGGCAGGGGACAATCAGTATCTATTCCATTGCCGGACAACAAGTGCTGACCCTGGAGGCCGGCGCACAGGATATGACCATCGATGTCAGCGCACTTCCGCAGGGAGTTTACATTGTAAAATCAGGAATTCACGTAGCTAAATTCTCGAAAAAATGAAGAAAGGAGTAATATTCACCATAATTGCATTGCTGGTCCTGACCTCGCTCTTTGCGACCGACAAAACGTTGAACTTTTTCAAAACCAACCGACAGGTACTGCGTTTTGCCCTGTCCACCATTGATAGTGTAAAAACGAACAATAGCACCAACCAGATATTGATTCATAAAAAGGACGGAACCAAGAGTACCGTCAGTATGACCGAGATCGATAGCATGAACTACACTTCGGGCGAATATCTGCTGCCTACGGTACAGTCTCTGTCTATCGCTTATGATTACTTTCTGGGAAAGGCGGTCTGCATTGCAAATATTTCCAACGATGGCGGCAGTAATATCATGGACAGGGGCATTTGCTGGTCCACGAAACACAACCCTACTGTTCTGAACGCTAAAACCTCCAGCGGTACGGGGGCCGGACAATATTATGGTATCATGACCGGATTAATCACCGGAATGACTTACTATGTCCGTCCTTATGCCACCAATTGCCTGGGTACAACTTACGGAGAAGAAAAAACGGTTGTGTATATGCCAAACTATGTGTATGTCTCCACGGCCTATACCGGTAGCGGTGTGCTCGATAAGACCGGAACCTACTTTATGGGACGTAGCATTGAATCTGACCATTTTATCTTATTCTGGGAACCTGGTTTTGGCAATGATCCATCCACAGCCGCGACGGGATATAAGACTGATGTAAATCTTGTGCTGCAACGGGCAGAAGCCTGTTATAAAATGTACACCGACTCGCTGAAGTTTGTGGACAAGAACAGCACCAGGATGAATAACTATAAAATGATTATCCTACTGAAATACACCACTGACTGGGTGGCGAGTGGCAGCGGATATGACAATACGATTGGCGCCCTGAATATCAGCCCGTGGGCAGCTCCCTCGCGCACCGGACAGACGATTTGTCATGAAATCGGCCACTGTTTCCAGTATCAGGTGCATTGTGATATCGGTGACAATAATCGCGGATTTATGTATGTTTTGGGTAGTGGCACCGGAAATGTTTACTGGGAAATGTGTGCCAACTGGCAGGGTTATCTGGTAGCGCCCACCGAAACCTTTTCCGGTGATTTCTTTGGCGGATTTACTAAGAATACATTCAAATCGCCTTTTCATGAGGATACCCGCTACAACAACTATTTCATCAACTTCTACTGGAACTACAAACACGGTAACGGCGACATGGTCGGACGCATCTGGCGTGAATCGATCAAACCGGAAGACCCTGCTCAAACCTATATGCGCCTGAACGGGCTGACTCTCCAGCAGTTCAACGACGAGAACTGGGATATGGGCGCACGTTGGGCTACCTGGGATATCCCCGCTTTAAGAACAATGGGGGCAAACTACATCGGGGCAATCTCCACTACGATGAAGGCTTCAACGGATGCCGGATTCTGGAAGGTGGACAGTGCTCAGTGTCTTCAGGACCACGGTATCAATATTATCCCGCTGAAGATTTCAACAAAACCGGCTACTGTAAAAGTAACCTTCCAGGGGCTTGCGGGTGCGAGCGGATATAGAAATGTGGATAATGTATCGAGAGCCGGATGGCGTTACGGTTTCGTAGCCCTACTGAGCGACGGCACCCGTCTGTATGGCCAGACCGGCAGCGATGCAAACGGAGGAACAGCAACACTGGATATTCCGGCTACTACCTCTAAACTCTGGTTGGTGGTAACCAGCGCACCATCCACCTATAAGGTTCACTCCTGGGATGATAATGCTGCAAACGATGAACAGTGGCCTTACCAGGTAAAATTCGAGAATACAAGTTATTAAACACACAGGTTGTATGTGATGTGCCTGAATTATTGTTATATTTACCCCCAATCCCTCTTATGGGGATATAGGAGTGAAAAAATGCCATATTAATACGACATTAATTCAGTTTTATGTCAGAAAATATAAGTTTTTGAGAAGACTTCCATCGGCATTAATGATGTTACCAGCCGGATGGAAGAAGTTACGGACATTTGTCCGATAACTTGAATGTGTGGTTATGAAAGCCGTGGTGATTGTGAAATCGCTGCGGCTTTTTTTAGTTCGCCCAGCATGGGCGATAACCTAGGGGGGAAGTGTCATATTGCGCATTCGGTTATTATACCCTATGTTATGTTTATGTCAACATAGAGTCAACCTGTACCTGGGATATAGTAATCTTGGGTATAGGTTTGACTGAGTGGAAAGGTGACCGAAGTGAGCTTTAATTCTTTGAAGAATAGCCGGGAAGGAGGACTAGGATTGGATTGTGTCTGGATTTATAAATATATTATCTGAAAACACAAATAAGAATAGGGTTGATTTTTATAGGTTTTATTATTTCTGTCATGTCTGCTTAAGCAAGTAAAGTTAATCTGTGGTTGTAGCTAAGTTTTGATTCGGTTTTTGTATTTGAATTTGAATGAATGATGCCTATATTTGCAATAACTTTATTCCGGATATATACTCAGACATCTTCGGATACAATTTAACCTTGAGCGCTTCAACCGATAGAAAAACGTATTGAGCGTAGCTAAAACGACAAAACCAGTAATACATGAAAAATACTTTACTTGCGTTATTTCTTTTTCTACTATCATTTTCGACTTACTCCTCAAACGCAAAGTTTTACAGTATAAACTCTCTTTATGGAATATCCATGCGGGAGGTTGCTTCCGTATGTAAAGATAAAAACGGATTTATCTGGGCTTCTTCAAAAACCGGGGTGCTAAGGCTTGCCGGTGACGACTATAGAATTTATCAGCTTCCCTATGAGAATGCAGATATTGTATCAGTAAGACTGGTGTATTCAAAGTTGGGATTGCTGGCTTATACCAATAACGGACAGTTATTTCGATACAATGCAATCGAAGATCGTTTTGACCTGATGGTGAGTATGCCGAAGGTTTTGAATAATCGGTTCTTGAGTGTTAATAGTGTCGAAATTGATGATGACGGAAGTTATTGGATGGCAACTACATTTGGTCTTTACCGGTATAGGAAAGGGCATATAACTCTCATTAAAAATACGGATGAGACTTACTTTACAACGAAGTATGATGCAAATCAGCTATTTGTTGCCAAATCTACAGGAATTGGGTTATTGAATATACATTCGATGAAGCGGAAATGGCTTTTTCGTAATAATGCGCAATCCGGACTTCATGTATCTAAGTTTTTCTATGATAAAAAAGCGAAAAGACTTTGGATTGGAACATATTCTAAAGGTTTGTTTTTCTATGATTTGGGTAAACATACTTTATTGAAGGTGCAGATAACAAGTTTTCCCAAACAACCGATTTTAGCCATTGAGGCAAATTCCGATTCTACAATTCTTGTAGGAATTGATGGTCAGGGTATTTGTGAGTTGAACCGAGCAGGAACCAAGGTGCTGAATATGTATAAAGAGGATGTGGATGATCCCTCATCACTTCGTGGTAACGGAGTATATGATATTTTCAGTGATAAAAACAAACGTGTCTGGATTTGTACTTATAGTGGTGGCGTTTCTTTTTTTGATCAGACTTCACCTCTCGTTGAACAACTAACACATAGAATCAATAATCCCAACTCTTTGGGGAATAATAATGTAAATAAGATCATTCAGGATAAAAGAGGGAATATCTGGATGGCTACGGATAATGGTATAAGTCGTCGGGAAGCCGGGACAGGACGGTGGCAGACGTTTTATCAAAATAAGCAAGAGCAGGCGCGGGCTTTTCTGTCTCTGTGTGAAGATGACAAAGGTCGGATCTGGGCCGGGACTTATTCCTCCGGTATTTATGTTCTGGACGAACAGACCGGACGTGAAGTTGCTCATTATTCTGAGGATACGCCCGGATCAACATTGGAGAGCAATTTTGTACTGGATATATTCAAAGATAGCCAGGGGGACCTCTGGATTGGCGGAATACGAGGAAAGATAATTTGTTACCTTTCAAAGGAAAACAAATTCAGGACATTCACTCAACAACCTATCAATGCTTTTGCTGGATTGTCATCAAACCAAATGCTTTTAGCCTGTTCATATGGCTTATGTCTTTTAGATAAAAAATCCGGAGAGATAAAAACATTACTTGATGGATATATGGTACAGGATTTGATGACTTTAAATAACGATGTCTGGATTTGTACTTCGGGTGACGGGCTGGTTCGATTTAATCTGAAAACGCACAAAACGCAAAAGATAACAACCGCACTGGGATTGCCTTCGAATTATGTGAATAGTATAATGAGTGCAGACGGATATTTATGGTTAGGAACAGAACGTGGATTGTGCCGCTTAAATCCCAATAATATGGGAGTGCTCACATATAACTCTGTTTTTTCCCTCTCCCGCGTATCTTATAACCGAAACTCTCATTGCAGGCTCAGAGATGGTCAACTGGTCTGGGGAACCAGTATGGGCGCTGTTCGCTTTTCACCTGAGGCTTTGACCGGCATAAAATCTCAAGGAGCCATATTTTTCCAGGATCTTAGTCTGGCTG
>JAUZOF010000176.1 GCA_030706585.1 Bacteroidota bacterium | reverse complement strand
TGTAGCCGCTCCCTTCTATTCCGCCTTTGGTGTAAAGACCCGTTGGGGGTTTGGGGTGAATATATGATGTCGAATCTCTTTGGGGTTTTCAATAGGGTAAACGGACAATCCGAAGCATTTATCAATTCCGCTTTTGTCCTGTGCCGGTAAATAGGTCGGAAATAGTCAGATTCAACGCTTTCCTCTGATTCTTCTAACAGCTCAAAAGTGGTACTGAATAGAGAGTTCAATCCCACAGATGCATTCAAAGCGTCAGAGGTTTCATTTGACTTAGGCAAATAAACCATCTGTTGGGGTAGCATAACTCTACCTGAGACTACACTTCTTACAACCACAATCTGACTGACCAAATCCGTAAATGAAGTTACAAATTTCATAACCTTATATTTTTTAATTGATACGATGCCCAAGGCATCATGTCGGCAAAATTAGCTCTTACAAAGCGTATGTGCTAAAATAAGGACCAAAAGTTATGCAATAACCGTAAGAAATCCGGAATTTGTTCTTATATTATCAATAAACGACACAACAATCTGATTATATGGTACTTATACTGAGTATTTGCATTTCTGAGATGTACTGTTTTTCATGTTGGACAAATCGGGATATAACCCCATAAGTCAAACCAACAGTGCAGAAATGATACTCTGTCAACCTTTCCAGAGTTTAAAACGTTGGAAAGGTTTCAATAAATACCGCCGCTTAAATACCGTATTTTCGGTACTTAAGCGGCGGTAATATGTTACGATTTTGTTCTTTAGACGCTGTCAGGTGCTGCGCACGCTGACAGGTCAGTGCGGTGCGGAGTTTAAGCCAATGAAAAGGGACAAGCCCGTTTTCATGGCTTCAGCCCATCACCTTGAAATCGGTCTCAGACCTTTTCCACAGATTACTCTCCTATCCATTTACCAAATCAAAACCATACCGGTAATCGATCAGGTTATGTTCCTGCTGATTTTCAATCCAGGCCTTTTCCTGATGGCTGATTTCAATAATATCATTTGTAGAGGTATTCCTAAAGCGGTCTGCTATATCGTTCAACATCTTCAATTCTCCCTCCGAAAAAAGAGAACTATCAAATGCCCGACCGGTTTTGGGTAGAAATTGCTCCCCCAATCCGCCATTATCAAAGGCAACACTTCGAATGTCAATATCTCCGAGATTGACAAAATGCTCAAAAAGGCTCTGGAAATTATTGGGTACCGGTCCCATAGGAATCGCCCGGTATGGCGTACCACTGATGGAATAACCAGTACGTTTATAGTGGGTGAGATCAGCGTAAAACAACAGCTTATTCAGCTTAGTCTTCCACGGTTGCAGTCGCTCTCCAAAGAAGACAACCATTTCCGACAATTTCTTCAGATTTGGTTTCACATATCCAGTTTGTGAGTCCGGATGAAGCTTTCCAAACAAATAACGTTCAATGAAAATTTCGTTATTTGTCTCTTTTTGAGCCTGTATGCATTGATCTATTCGATGTTCTGCCTTTTTCAGGGAAGTTCCCTCCAATATATTACTGATTCCCACCAGCTTTTTAAACTCGTGCGGATCCGATACCATTTGTATCAGACGGGCATTCGACTGGCTGGGGACCTCTCCGGCCTCGTAATTGCGGTAACCATTCGCCCCAAAACCTAATATCTCAGACATCTTCGATGCAGACAGATCATACATCTCCCGGATAGCCCTGATTTCTCCCGGAAACGGAATATTGTATTTTGTCCGATACTGATTCACCAGTTGGTTGTAATTCAGTTCGGAAAATGCTTCATCCTCAAACTGCTCACCTGTATCTTCGCATAGATAGGTATGAAAATATACATCAAACTCCTCTTTCCGAAAAGTCATTCTCCTCCACTCTTTCCGGATGATCATCTCTTTGCCTGTAAACGGACTCTTCATGATTCGTGGTCTATTTCCTGTAATGTCGCCATTCGTATTTTGAGGTTACAAAAACACAACAACAGAACAAATATTCAACTTTAAAGTTGAATTACAGCTCAAGAATTCAATATTATTAAACTTCACTCCAATAACTACCAAGCCAAAAAGACGAATCTATTCTTTAGGTATTTAGCTTCCCCACCTTGAAAACGGCCGCAGACCTTTTCAACGGGTAAAACTACTCCCTCACCTCATACGTCTCATCATAGATCTCCTGCAGGTTCTTACCGTTATAGGTCCAGTAAGGTGTCGGTTGTACGGAATACTCCAATCCTAACAGATCACGGGTAACAGCAGTCAGGGAAGATTCCTGCCCACCATAATTGACCTTTTTGGCATCACATACTTCAACCACATAGCTCTCTCCATCGCGATTAAACTCAAGTTTAGCCCCAAGCGGAATCCCATCTCCGTAAAGTTGAGCGGTGGACGTTTCTTCTTTTTCATCTTCATCCCGGCCAGACGATCCCCATCCGACAGGTCATTATTGATCTCTTCAACTACCTCTGAGGTGATATCACTGCTTTTATCGAGCAGTTTAAGAATGGCAATAGCCTGTTCGGGATTAATCTCGAAGAACTCCCGTTGTGCATTTATCCGGTAGGGATGAAATGCTATATGCAGTGCTTTTTCCACCAGAGCACAATCAGTCACTTTGCAGGCATATTCGCACTGGAAGGGAACAGGCACACTGGTATTAAAAAGCTCCTTCATCTGGGCTTCCACATTCTCTTTGTTGGTCATGCCTATCTTGACCATATCGGGCATCGCCGGATTGGTCAGGACATAGACGATTCCGTAGTTTTCTTTTTTGGTGGTCATTATTCAATACTTAATTTTAAAGCCAAATCTCTCAAAGAAGCGACGCAATTCCTGATACCCATACAGATCGATATATTTGAACATCTGTTCTTTTACAAATTCGGGTTTTCTGTCATTCAAAGGGTTTGCAATAATCTCAATCCAATAGATTAAATAAGGCTTTATATCATCACTTTTCACAAGACCACTTTTGATAAAGTGCTCAAACATAATTAATTTATCGAACAATACATCGAATATAGTTTTCACAAGAGCTTCCTCTTCTGTAAACCCATCATCAACCTCTAAATGAGTCTTAAGCGCTGCTTCAATTATCTTATCATCGAATTCTAGTTTTTTCTTTCTAGCAATTTCGTTTGGTCTTAGATCTATTTCATTATTTCCCCAGTCCAACATCAACAAGGCACGTTTAACATCAAAATCTGAAAAGAATTCCTTTATCTCTTTTGAAACAAATTCGGCTTTCTTCCACTTCTGAGCTTTTTGATATTCATAAACCCCCTTTATCAAAGCTATCAGGGATACCACAAATACTCCAAGTTTTATTGCAAGATCTAAAGCCATAAACAACTGATATTTTATTGCTTCTATAATTAAGACTAACAATATACCTACAATCCCTGTGATTATCTTCATCATACCGTTGGTAATAATACACTTAGTTTGTAGAACTTACTGAAGGCTTTTATAGCAACAGCTTCACTCAATATATCTTTACCTTCAAATCCATCTTGCAATTCTTTATCCTTTTCTTCATCTTCAGAATCCACCAATCTTTCTTCTTTATCAGGATAGATAATTAAACAGTTGGGTACAAAATCATCATCAAACCGATAGCCTAACAGTCTTTTCAATATCTTCTTATCACGGGCATAACCACTTATTTGTCTTATATCATCTACTATACCCCGGTTGCCTTCTGAATAATGAGGCTTATACTTGGTATCTATGATTAGTTTCTGATCTTTCTTGATAAAGTCTACAGCAGTTTGCCTATAACCCGATACTTGAAATTCTATTTCATCACCATACGCTTGATGCAATAAACTATACACGTAAACTTCGTATAGCCTGGACATGTCAATCCAGAAAGCCGGGGTCGATTCTGTGTAATTATCAACCTTGTGAATTGAATAACTAAATCTCCTCAAAATCATCTTGGCAATACGAATAGCTTCACTGTATTCACGATAAATCTTATGCGAGGAAATATTCTTAATTTCATATACTTCAATCTCGTCCGAAACCTCAATAAAGTGAGACAAAAGAGCATTGATCTGTGAATTCAGCTGATGGTAAGATGCATGTGATTTCAAATGAAATGCAAACTTCTTTGCAAATAAAAGCGCTTTCTTCAAAAGCCTGTTTTCCGGATTATCTTCAGTGTATTCCTGAAACTGGCAATAAGTTCTGTCATATCTCTGAGTCAATATATTGGCTCTGATATTTCGACTGACCAAAATTCGACCCTTTACTTTCGAAACCAGATTCTCCTCTCGTAATACATAATCCTTTTTCAATCCACGCTTTACGATTCGTTTTAGCATAGATAAATAATGGATGATCAACAGAGGTGTAAGCTGATTTTTATGTCCACTATATTCAATACTTTTCTTGTCAAAATCAATATCGTAGATATTTGAAAAATAATCAGATGCCAGATCAAACTTAAGGGCACACATAAACATCTTCACAAAGTCGATATTATCAATTTTAGGAAGTATAACTACTGAGATATCTGATGTTAGCCAATCTGCCCCAATATAATAACTCGCTTCCATATTGGGCTTAATGCCCAAATAAACAGGAGCAGAGTTCATAGCTGTTTCGCGAAATGGTATTCCTAAATCTTTTATAGCCTGTAAATCCTTATCCTTTATGGATTCATGCTCTTTTAGTTTGATGATACTATTCCCAGTTGTAGTAATGACATCCATTCAGCTCCAATTGTTTTGCGTTCTGATTCAGTAAGTATAATCAAACCATCCTTTTCATATTCTTTCAAGAGAGGAATAATCTCAAATTCAAGTTTTAGTTTCAGCTCATCCATGTATTTTGCCATAAAATAACTGTGTCCAACCATAAGGTCTTCAAAATCAAGCTCAGGTGACTTCTTGGTTTCAATATACTTGCTAATTCTGTCAAAAAGTTCAACGGCTATTACTTTTATATCATTGGCCTTGATATTGTCGTAATAAGACTCGATAGCCTTTTTATTCGCCTTTAATGTATAGAATGCAAAACGCCTTCTTACAGCATAATCAATATGTCCGACACTCCGGTCAGTTGTATTCATAGTACCTATAATATACAGATTTGAAGGAACTTCAAATGGCTCTTTCGAATAAGGCAAAGTAACTTGTAATGGGTGTTCTCCATCTTTACGTTTGTCTGATTCTAGTAGAGTTATAAGTTCTCCAAATATTTTAGAGATATTACCTCTATTAATCTCATCAATAATCAGAACTCGGGGAATGGATTTTGAATATTTCTCTCTATTTACTTCCCCTAACTCCTTCATATATTTAATAATTGGATCACGATATGAGGAATTATTACCCTTATTCTTAAGAAGCTTTTCTTTGGTTATACTTGATGATGACGAATCATTCGTATCTAATTTAGAGCCTGACCAAACACTTAAATTATCAGCTCCATTCTTTTTGATTTTAAAGTCATTTCCTTTCTTGTTCGTTTTGAGTTCCAACACTTTGTCATTATCTAGATCTTTTAAAAGTAAAGAATATAGATCATCAATATTGGCTATGACATCTATACCTGAAGACATAGTGCTAATATACTTGAATATACCATCATCAACATTATAGACTATACCTCCTTCGTCCGTAACCTCCGGTTTTAACCCCTCTACAAAATCCTCATAATCCATGGATTGATGAAAAGTGGTAAAGAATATCTGCTTCCCCTCCAGCTCCTTATACTTTTTCATGATCTCAGCATGATTTGTAGGATCAAACTCTACACCGAGAATAGACAATGCTACAGATGCTGTAGTGTATGTTTTTCCGGTTCCAGGGGCACCCTGAAGTATTACTTGCTTTTTCACATCAAGTAGTTTCCTTATTTTATCAACTGAATTAAACATCATATATTTTTGTTTTATCGTATGAAATTGGTCTATATAACTTTTCCCTTGAACTTTAATAATCCCTTGCTGTAATGGATAATTAAAACGATCTTTATCTCTAAGACTTATGTATTTAGCGTTGTATATAAAGATATTACTATCAAATGGAATTTGATGTTCTTGAAAAACATTTTTGTATTCAGGATATGCTAACACACTTGTTCTAAGGTTTGTTACCTCTGCAAAAGATAAGACTGTATGTCCATCTGTTATCAACAACCAGTCCCCAACTGCATAATCTTTATCAATCCAACCAATTACAATATTGTTATCTTTGATGAAATCATAAAACAGAGGTGTTCTACTACCCCATCGACAACCTAATTTCCACAATTGCATAGTTATTTGTTCTTTTAATTGTTAAGCCCAATGATTACAAGATTCCGTGAGCTCTATTCTCCGCCCTTCTTCTCCCAATCCTTAGCCAATACCTCCGCCTGCCGTATCACCAGATTAATCGCCTCTTGTGAACGAACGGGTGGGTAACCATATTTACGCAACATCCTTCGTATAATATTACGAATCTTGGCACGCACACTGTCGCGTACTTCCCAGTCAACTGTAATACTGTCTTTTAGTTTTTTTGTTAGTTCCTGAGCCAGAAACTTGATATCTTCATTTTTCATGGCTTTTTCACCGGTGTTGTTTTCCAGCAGAGCATCGTAGAAGCGTACTTCATCAGGTTCTAAGCCTAAATCTTCATCCCGTTTCAGTGCTTCCTGGAAGTCTTTAGCCATCTGAATCAACTCTTCAATGACCTGAGCGGTTTCAATAGCCCGGTTGTGGTATTTGCGAAGCGTTTCCAACAGACGGTCGCCGAATTTCTTCTCCTGAACCAGATTGCCCCGAGAGTGTGATTTAATTTGATCCTTCAGCAGTTTTTCCAACAGCTCTACCGCCAGGTTCTGTGACTTCATGCGGCGTACGTCGTCCATAAACTCGGGCGATAATAGCCCTATATTCGGTTTCTGTAAACCGGCGAGTTCGAAGATATCAGCCACCCCATCTGCCACGATAGCATTGTCGATAATCTGTTTCAGTGCACTGTTTTTCTCTTCGGCCAGTCGCTTCGAGTCCACGCTGGTGTATTTGAGGATAGTCGCTTTAATGGCATTGAAAAAAGCAATTTCCAACCGCAGTTCTTTGACTTCGTCTATCGTTGCACAGAGGGAGAAGGACTTATTCACCACCAGCATCAAATCCAGAAAGCGTTTCTTTCCATTCTCCGGCTCGCTCAGCACAAAGTTAGTTGCCGGAATCAACAGCTCCAGAGCCTTTGTTTTGTATTTCGAGTAATCGAAGTTATGGAACATGCCTCGGACGGCATCCATATTCTTCAGCAATAGCGTATAAGCCTCCTGTGTCCGGTTCGTTGGAGAGCCTTTACCCTCGGAATCGGCATAGGTTTTCAGGGCCGCTTTCAGCTCGTTGGCAATGCCGATATAATCGACCACCAATCCGCCCGGTTTATTCTTAAATACACGGTTGACTCGGGCAATCGCCTGCATCAGGTTATGCCCCTGCATCGGTTTGTCAATATACATGGTGTGACACACCGGTGCATCAAAGCCCGTGAGCCACATGTCGCGCACGATGACCAGCTTCAATTCATCGTCGGGGTCTTTAAACCGTTTCTCTAACCGTTTTTTGACGGCTTTGCTGTAGATATGCGGACGCAGCAACTCCTTATCGGCGGCCGAACCGGTCATAATGATTTTGATAGCACCCTTTTCCGGATCAGTATTATGCCATTCGGGACGTAAGGCTACAATCTCATTGTACAGATGCACACATATCTCACGGCTCATGCACACGATCATCGCCTTGCCCTCTATTGAATCGGTACGTTGTTCGTAATGGCTGATCAGATCGGCGGCGACCTGTTTTAAGCGGGGTGCCGAACCCACAAGTTTCTCCAGTGCAGTCCATTTGCTTTTGGTGTTTTCGCGAATGGTCAGATCCTCTTCATCCTCGATCACCTCTTCCACCTCCCGGCTCAGCTCTTCGATAGCATCTCTGTCCACATCCAGCTTAGCCAGGCGGCTTTCGTAAAAGATAGGCACGGTAGCACCATCGTCCACCGCATCCTGAATATCGTAAATGCTGACGTAACCTCCGAATACCTCACGGGTATCTTTATCTCCGTTGGCAATCGGCGTACCGGTAAACCCGATAAAAGTAGCGTTTTGCAAAGCTTCCCGCAGGTGTTGCGAAAAGCCGTATT
>JAUZOF010000175.1 GCA_030706585.1 Bacteroidota bacterium | reverse complement strand
CTTCGCGGTCGATCTCAACGCCATCTTGCTTCACAACAAATGCAGCAAGTTGTTGCGTTTTTTCATCAAGCGCAACGGCCGCTGCCATTATGCCGTCACATTTAACTAAAAGGCCTTCTATCTCTGCCAGTTCCACCCTGAAGCCGCGAACTTTTACCTGAGCATCTGCACGTCCCACAAAGATGATTTCTCCATTGGGTGCATATTTCGCAAGGTCACCGGTGCGGTAATAACGCGTAGGCTTTCCGTTGTATCGGTCTGTTGTGATAAACTTATGAGAAGTCAGCTCTTCGCGATTGAGATAACCACGGGCAATGCTTTCCCCGCCAATCAGGATTTCACCTTCTGCATCGTTTTTAATAGGCATCAATGCTTCATCCACAATCAGAACCTCATAATCTGGCAAAGCTAGACCAATGGTTACGGTTTCATCCGGGCGTAACACTGAATAAGTTGCAATTACAGCAGCCTCTGTTGGTCCATACGTATTGTACACCATGCGTCCCGGTGTGCACCAGCGGTGTGCAATATCAGACGAACATACTTCCCCTCCGAAAATAAGAATTTTCAAACCCGGAATATCTTCTTTTACCATCGAAAGCAAAGTCGGAGCACAGGACAAGAAGGTTATATTCAGTTGATTCAGAATCGAGGCAAAGCGGTCTCCCGAACGCATAATGTCGAATGTGCCGACGATGATTGTGGCTCCGACGGAAAAAGGCACCCAGATTTCCTCCACCGAAGCATCAAAGGAGACGGAAAATCCCTGCAAAACTCTGTGTGTATGATCTATCGGGTAGATTTGCTGTGCGCCCCGGATATAATTGATTACATTCCTGTGTTCAAGCAGAACGCCTTTGGGCTGTCCGCTGGTTCCGGAGGTGTAAATAATATAACAGAGATCGGCGGATGAGCGGTTTCCGACAGATGGTTTGGTCGTAGGATACTTTTCTAACTCCGTGGTTTGCTGGTCGAGGTTAAATAACGGAAATTCTTCCAGTTGAATCGCGATTCGTTTCAGTATTTCATCAGCCGTAATCAAAAGTTTAGCGCCGGAATCCTGCATGATAAAATTCACCCGTTCCCCCGGAATCTCGGGATCAAGAGGGATATATGCACCTCCGGCTTTCAAAACTGCCAGCATGGCAATATAAACCTGAGCACAGCGGGGAAGCAGAATCGCCACTTTTTCTTCGGGTTTTATACCGATGGATTGCAGGTAATTGGCAAGACGATTGGCTTTTTGATCAGTTTCATCATAACTTATACGTGTCTGGCCTTCTTCAATAGCGATTGATCCGGCCTGTTTTTGTGCCGATAACTCGAATAATTCATCCAGAAAAAGATACTGCTTGGAAGTATTCGTTGCGGGTTGTTCCTGCTGGATTGAATCTAACTCCTTCATAATAAAAGGTATTTGTGTTTTATGGTTGGTCTGGAGGTCCAAATCTGGTATTCCAGATAATCTGGCCATGAAAATAGACAACTTATTGGAGATTGGATCACAATTGAGAATTAAAGTTTAATGATTCCAGCCTTAAGATTGGCTTAAATAATTGATCTCTTTACGCTGTCATTCTTAAAATGATGAATTGCTATCTTTGCACCATGAATCAGACTCAACGCATCTATCTCGCACCCATACAGGGACTCTTCAATTATCATTTCCGTAAAATATTATCCCGTCATACTACCGGTTTTGATAAATACTTCACTCCATTTATCAAGACACACGGGTTGGATCAGTATGAAGCCCGTGATTTTCGGGAGATAAAGGAAAGCATCGGCAGTCCGGTTGATACCATTCCGCAAGTGATGGGTAATAATCCGGAATTGCTGGTTTCCCTTTGCCAACGTATTCACGAGATGGGATTTAATAAAATAAACCTCAATATGGGATGCCCGTATCCGATGGTGGCAACGAAAAAAATGGGCGCTGGTATTTTGCCATTTCCGGAGATGATTGACAGCGTTCTGGAGGCAATCTTTTCTAAACTCAATATAGCATTTTCAGTAAAAATGCGTTTGGGTATGGAGGAGCAGGCCGATGTGGAGAAGATCATCCCTATATTGAACAAGTATCCGCTGCATGAAGTGATCGTGCATCCGCGCATCGGAAAACAGATGTACAAGGGAGAGGTCAATCTGGATGCTTTTGGGCAATGTCTCGCGCAAGTCAAAGCGCCGTTGGTCTATAATGGCGATATTGTAAATGTTGACGATTTCTCAGCTATGCAGCAACGTTTCCCGACTATAAATACCTGGATGTTGGGGAGGGGAGTGGCGATCAATCCTTTTCTGGCAGAAATGATTGTTTCGCAAAAGCCGTTTGACCGTGACCGTTTTGCTGTGTTTCATCAGGAGCTTCTGGGGGAATATGCCTCTTCTTATACGGGAGGGGAAATGCAGACTATCCTGAAAATGACAGAGCATTGGGCTTATTTTATCCAGAACTTTCCCGGAATGGAGAAGAAATACAAGGCAATAAAGAAATGTAAGCGTATTGATCAACTGGAGGCTATAACCCGGGAGATTATATTGGACTGATATAACCGGATACAGTTGGCTGGTAAATTTAAAAGCTCATGGTTAACCGGGGAATGGTTGTTCATGAGCTTTAATTTTTCTATAACAGGGAGCTACTATTTTTTCTCCGGCTTTTTGTCATTTAAGATAGCATTCAGATCCACAACTGACAATATATTTTTATCCACCTGATAAAGGGCGTTGTTGTATATTTGAACAAACTTACCCATATTTATTTCAGCGATACTTTTCCCTTCCTTATCAATGATGGTGCTCTTGTCATTATTTTTTATGATTCGATAGTTTTTATCCCGGTAAACCAGAATGAAAAAATCACTCCGTTTTTGAGAGGAAACCTGATTGAAGTCATAATCGTAGGCTACGATGTTGTCTCCTTTATTGAGCAGATATAGGTTTGTGCTATCCGACACAGTCAGGCTGACAAACGATTGATCAGCCTTTTGTTTGTACACCTGGGAGCCGATGAACATGTCAAGCTTTTCATCTGATTTGAATTTAAATTCCTTTTCCCTGATGACAGAAAAGTCCTTCAGGTTGTATTTGATCAGTTTCTTTGGAAAACATACCAACAGAGTGTCTTTATCAAAGATGAATCCTTCCAACGGTTCTTTCTTTTTGCTCAGTAATTTGAAATTCTCCTGATCGCCATTGGTGGAAATCTTAGCTATATAAGGTTTTCCATAAGGGATGGAATAGTTATACATTCCGCGTACCACTCCACGATTGATAAGTAATATGGCCGAGTCCTTTTTGTAAAGGTAAGAAGAGCTTGTCAGATCTGGATTGAGAGGAGATGACCATTGGATTTCACCCTTATTGTTGAAACACCAAAGTTTGTCGCGGGATGCCCAGTAATATTGAAGAGAATCAATAAACACCGGTGAATTTATGTTGTGGGCATTGTAAGTTGCCGTGCTCGGATCGGATATATCCCAACCTTTTCCGTTTAAAATGTTGATATAATGGAGCCCTTCCGATACTATAAAAAGGGTTGAGTCGGAATCAAAACGGATATTAAACCATCCATAATAGCGGGGCAAATTTCTTTCCCATATTTTTTCTCCTGTGTTTAGGTTAATACCTTTGAGATCAGGAGTCGGGTTAACCGGTAGAAGCCAGCTAAGTGCCTGACTCGGATAGCCTAACCCAACTTTGTTCCTGAAATCGGATAAGTACAGCCTGTATTTTAATTCCAATTTTTCCTCACCGGTTTCCAGATCGAGGGTAAATGCTTTGTTCTTCTTCCAATAAATGATTGTACCATTATTAGGTACGATATCATCGTTCATGGAATTGTACTTTTTAGTCCAGATGATAGCCTTTTTCCGGGTATCGTAGACCATAAATTTACTGTCATAGCCAACAGATGCTATCCAGCCTTTGCTGATTTTTATTGTCATCAGGTTGGCGGTGCTGTCAATGTCGTAATCGGAAATGTTTTTCTGGAATATATACTTTGTCCCTTTGATGCTTTCGCCGGTAATCAGGTTTCTACCTGCTACAATCTCTTCAGATTGAAAATCGGGCTGTTCTTCCTGTGCTCGAAGCAAGGGTGTCGTAGCCAGTAGTGATAAGCCAATCAGTAGTTTCTTCATTTTATTTGTCTTTTATCTGTTAGTTAATGCGTTTGTAATTAGATGTATATATTGTTTGCTTTGTTCGTCCTTGCGGGTTCTTGAAGTATCAATTTATAAAATGAGACTTTGAGAGAAATAGCCGGTTTCTGACAAGTTGTCCCATATTACAAAATGAGAATCTTTTCAGCCTTCGGAATGATACAATTCGCTACCTGTAACACTAACTTTATCTCGAAATCAGATTCCTGGGTGCATGAAAAAGTCCCGGTGTTTTCCGGATGTAACGGTGGAATAACTTTATGTAATCCTCCGGCAAATCATGTTACTGATGAAAAAGCATTTGCTGATCCGGTGAAAATGATTTTTTCGATCTTGAGTTAGCTTTGTACCAGGGATAATCCATTGAGAACGGTTTTATTCTGAACATGACCTAAACAGACATATAACCCTTTTAATTTCCATATTATGAAAACCCTCGAAGATCTGAAACAACAACTTCAGAATGCCTCTGACATTGAGGATGCAATTGCTATCCGTATCAGAATGATTGAGCTGAAACGTGAGTTTAAGAAACACACTCATTCGATTTCTCCGATTACGGATTTGATTGAACGCATCCACCAGGACAAGAGATTGTCATTCCGGTAATTCTTATTCCCGGGGCATCGCCCCGGGAAATCTGTTAGAAAGTATTCTGTTTGAATGTCTTTGATTTGTTGATGTGTTCCATCAAACCATCCAGATTGAATGTTTGCATCGAATCCACATTAAATTCTTTGCTTCTTAATTGCTTCAATTCTCCTAATCCTGCTTTATTAAACAATTGATTCAACCCGGGGTATTTCTCTTCCTGCAAATTGACAAAGGTACTCAAACGATCAATGTGCCAATAGCTGATGTCTTGTTTGCCTAAACCTGTAATTTTCGTCAGACGGTCACCTTCAGGAGTATAGCTATGGGTAATAAATAAAAATGTGCTGATAAGAAGTATATCGTCAACAATATTTACTGCCAGATACCCAATCTTAGTTTCATAGACTTTAAATGGGATAAGGATATAGTTCCTGTAGATTTCAAAGTTCTGGATGGAATGCGTATTTTCCCAAAGTGCATAATTGAGCGCTTCCTGATCTAGTAGATCCAGACGTTCGGATAAGCGTTTTAAAGCATGTGTCTGGATAAATACCTTCAGTTCTGCGTGTTCTCCTTTATAAAAATCACCCAGAAGATTCCTTTCCACGGATATCCATTCGATTATTTTTTTGTTAACCGGTTTGGCCAGTCGATAGGCCGGTCGCTTGTGCCCTTTTACATCAACCATCTTTTTTTGAGCCGGAAATCCATATAGATCATTGTTGAATTCTAATTTGGGATCTTCCTTGTAGAAGGGAGCGATGTAAAAATCGATTCCATAATATTTGTGGTCCGGACGACAGAGTTGGGTAACGATTTTGAAATTATCAAGCAGATACTTGCTTAAAAATGAAGATGAAATTTTATCAGCTTGCTCTTTAACTGCCATTCCTATCGGATCATACTTCGTTCCTGTCTCTTTCTCAATATCTTTTGCTCTTACCGTGAGAAAACAATACAAGAGTTGAATCTGATAATTGGACAACTTAAATTGGTCAAAATCCATGATGCGTTCCCGATAATATCGTTGCGCTTTTTGGTTGATCAGGTCCAATTCTTTCGGACTAATATGCTCATTTCTGGCTTTATGGGATTTAATGTGCATTTTAAAATGATACAACAACCGCTTCGTTTCAGTTGACATCTTTGATATATTATAATCGAGCTTTAATGTGTTCATCAAGACCTGAATATCATTCAAAAAACGTTTGTAATCTCCTTGACGTGGAGGCGTTTGTGGTTTTTTCTTTTTTCTCATAATACTTGCGTCTTTAATTTGTGGTAAATAAATGTCTTGGTATAAATGATTTAATGTGTTGCCATAGTAAGGTCTAACATATTGCCTTTGATTTTATATTAGGTGAAATAATTCCAATAAGTTTGTGTTATTCCTCTTGTTTTGCAAAAATAAATTTTTACTTTTGGAAAATGCCATAAATGACAAACTGTTTTAACGGATAATTTGAGGCATAGAGATATAAAAACAGTTTCTGCAAAATGCAGAAATCTAAAAAATAGCTGATTCAACCCTCTGCAATTTGCAGAACCTTGAACGAGTCTGTTTTCAAGCTTCTGCAAAATGCAGCAGCTTGGTTGGGTTTCCATTCGGCCTTCTGCATTTTGCAGAAGCCTGGTTGAGTACTTGTTTAACCTTCTGCAAAACGCAGAACCTTGAATGACATCTCATTTGACCATCTGCAAAATGCAGAGGCAAGAATGACATCTCAACCGGATTTCTGCAAAATGCAGCACATTGAAATGGACCAATAACATATTGAGAATCATTGTTTGTATTTCCTTATTCTATTTTTTAACCGTAAAAATAAACTATTATGGATTACATTTCATTTTCTCCCCTTCATGTCAATCATTTGACCGTTGAAGGAATCTATTCGTTGAATAAATCGACGATCGAACTTGCAAAACCGGTTTCAGCAGTAATAGGGCCGATAGCTGCGGCAGCCCTTTCCCTGCTCGAAACCAACCAACAGGCCCTCGGCCTAAGCATGAACCAGGCGCAGAAAAGCGCACTTTCATCCCTAATCAAAGGATTGGATAAATCCCGCGATGGTGAGTTGGGGGAAATCAAAGGCATCGTCCGGACCTATATCCGCAGTGCGGATGCAACGAAAAAGTCTGCCGCCTCCACGCTCCATCTCTTCCTGACTCCCTACAAAGGTGTGGCTTCCCAGCCGATTAATATCGAGACCGGCTCCATCTCCGAAATGGTGGATAAATACAAAAGAACTCCGGAACTTGTTGCCGCGGCCACTACGCTTGGCGTAAGTACCCAGTTCGCAAATCTGGAAACGAAGAATAACGAACTGAATGACGTTTACCACAATCGTACTGCTGATTATGCCGCACACGATACTTCTGCGAGTGATGTAAAACCAGCTGCTATTGCCGCTTATTCGCAATTCTGCACCGCCATCGAGCAGGCTCATCACTATACGCCAAGCGACACCCTCACCGCTCTTTTCAATAAAATGGATGAACTTCGCAAGAAGTATCATGCGTTGGAAGGGAAAAAGGGAGATACGAGTGGCGATGCTGCGGGAGATAATTAAAAAGAGAAATGAATCCGGAGTGCGACAGTGGACGCGCTCCGGATTTTGAGTTTGTATATCATTTATTGTGAGTTAGATAATATAATAACCTTCTGAATTTATAATCTATATTTATGGAGCTTTTGGATTTTCAAGAACAATGGAAACAATTAGTTGATAAAGCAGTTTCAGATTTTAACGCATTATCAAAAGACGAGAGGATCTGGTTTACAATTGAAGCCTTAATCGGTGATGTGGATAATGGTGGAATAATTAGTCATTACTATAATAATGGAGCAACATATAATACAGAGACTATAGAAGATTTGGAGTCGCTTGGTTTTACAGATTTATCTGCGCTACTAAAAAAGATAAATAATTATTTTCCAAAAGGAATTGTACCAGTTGATATTGATGAAAGAAATGATATAATTGAAACATTTTCAGTAGAGGAATTTGATGTTTTGTTGAGTGAATTGGATAATATATTTTATAATAGAGAAGAGGCTTTAGAAAAAAGACTTGTTGAACATATATTGACAACTTTGGCGTGAAGTACTGTCTTAATCCCCTTTTTATCGCAAGAATAGAAGCTAACTTCTGGTTCAAGTTTTCAAAACTTGGACCCAAATCATGAACAGTTTATAACTGTAATAAAATGAGAAACTCAGAAAAGGTATTATATTTGTAATTCAGAGCAAGTAAAAATACTACAGTTATGGGAGAATACAATAAAGAATTATTGCAGGAGATAAAACGGTTGATTCTGGAAAAGGATGCAACGGCCAAGATTTATCTTTATGGCTCAAGAGCCAGGGGGACGGCACGGGAGGATTCGGACT
>JAUZOF010000174.1 GCA_030706585.1 Bacteroidota bacterium | reverse complement strand
CATATCTTAACCGGAAAATGAAAACGTCGAAATTCCGCTTTTTACCCGATCCGATACCTGAAATTAATCCTCCGGAAGATAAGAACGAACAAGCTCAGAAAATACGGTTTCTGCATTTTGGAGGTTTGTGCAACAGAAAGGGAACAATCCGGATTCTGGACGCATTACTTCAGTCAAAAGAAGAAGGCCTCAAAAATAAGGCAATCATTTTTGCAGGAGTAGTTTACCCTGATATAAAAACAGAGTTTTATCACAAGATAAGATTATTGGAAAATAAAATTGATATTACTATTTATGACCAGTTTTGCAGCTATGAACTATTGGGAGAGTGTTGTGCTCAGGCTGATTATATTTTAGCCCCGTATGAAAATACCTCATTTAGTTCCGGTTGTATTGGTTATGGCGCTTTGTTTGATACAACACTGGTTGTTCCCCGTCATGGATTATTGGGAAAGCTGGTTTTTCGCAATCATTTGGGTGTATTGATCAATGATTTTTCTATAGAGTCATTACGGGACTTTTTAGAGGCTCCCGTGGAGTATATATCTGATATTAGCCGACGTAAGAGTTATGTGTCGGGGAATAGTGCTTCTAATTTTGTAGAGCGTATTTTTGATGATATAAACAGCTGATAGCTTTCAAATAAGAATAAGTGGAATCCTGAATATGGAAACAGTTCAAAATATAAAATTGGAGACTTTTCCTCTATGTCCCGCAAGAGAAGAATCAGAAGCAATGAAGGGTGTTTTTATTATCCTCATTGTAATGGCTCACAATACATTGCTAATTCCGACTTCTTCCCCCTTACAAAATTATTTCTACCAGTTTCATTATTTCTCCTTTTTTATCCTGCCTTTTTTATACCCGCGCTCATCTTTAACACTGCAACGTACAATCAATTATTTTATAAGGTTTTATGTGCCGTATTTTTGGTTCTTTCTGGTTACATATCTGGCGTATTCTGTGGTGTGGTTGCGTAATGGATTTGATTTGATTCAGTTTTTATCGGTTTTCTGGCGTGGTGAGATTAGTCAGATCAAGCAGGTGACCGGATTTCACTTTTTGTGGTTTTTACCGGCTTTTTTCATATTCTCATTGCTGAGAGATATTTACTCAACTTCCGGTAAAGTAGTCAGGATTTTGCTTTTTTCAATTTCGATCTTAGTTCATTTCTCTACATATCTGGGGTTGCCGTCGTATGCACAGTTACGGCTATGGATTCCATTGGGGATAGTGCAAAGCCTTTTCCTATTTCCCATGGGAGTTATCTCTGTTACTATTCTTCGTTACGTGCCACGGTTTCGGCTAAGAGCTGATCATGAGAGTATTCACCGGATATATGCCGGTTGTTTAGCCTTGTTGGTATTTGCAATATTGAGTTTTGATTTTATGGAAAATCCGGGACTGGGTGCTGCTACATACAGTGAGGAGATTCGGAATATTTTATTGGCAGTCTTTTTCTTTATCTTTATATATATTTTCAGGCGTGAGTTTAGCCGGACTAGGTTGTTAAGGGTTTTAGGCAAATATTCGCTGGAGATTTATCTGTTCCACTTATTTATATATAATGGGTTGATGTATCTGGTTCATGTTTCAGGATGGACGGAAAGTATGTTTATGGGACTAATTATCCTGTGTGCAACGCTCCTTTTAACCTTGATATTGATTCTAATACTTCAGAAAAGCAAGGTGCTGCAAAAAAATATTTTCCCTAAAGAACTAATTCATTTTAAGCGTGTTTTACAATAAGAAAGCCTTTTATAAACATAAAGGTTTTCAGCATGTTAAAGATACTCAGCTCACCCATGAGTTGCACTATGAGATAGACCTAAACCAAGAAATTCGTATCCTCTTTTTCCTATCCCGATTTTAAGATTCCGGAAATCGGTGTAGTCTTGTTTAACTCTTAGCGATTATGAAGGTTCTGCTTATTCATAATGAATATGGTAAGTATTGTGGAGAAGAAGCCGTAGTGGATAAAATGGATAAAATGCTTTCTGCTCATGGACATGAAGTCCGTCGTTTTACCCGTTCCAGCGCTGAGATTCCGCAAATGTTTCTGGGAAAAGTGCGTGCTTTTTTTGCTGCGTTGTTTAATCCAATGGCCTTTATTCAGTTGCGAAGGGTGTTGAATGAATTTCAACCGGACGTCGTTAATGTTCATAATCTGTATCCGTTTATCTCTCCCGCTATTCTTTTCTATATCCGAAAAAGAGGTATTCCCGTTGCGATGACCATTCATAATTTCAGGCTAATGTGCCCGACGGGATTGTTTATGCGAGATGGACTTCCTTGCGAGAATTGTCTGCATGGACATGAATGGAACTGCGTGAGGTATAATTGCGAACACTCCATTTCTAAAAGCACAGGTTATGCGCTTCGCAACTGGTTTTCCCGTGTGACGGGTGCCTATCTGAAATGTGTAGATAGATATGCGTGCATTACTGATTTTCAGCGTCGTAAAATGATCTTAGCGGGATTCCCGGCAGATCGTATAGAAGTGATTCCGAATTTTCAGGATAAGGTCGATGAGCCCACTCCAATCAGAGGTAGTTATGTAGGGTATTCAGGGCGTATCAGTTACGAGAAGGGTGTGGATATGATTATCGAAGTGGCACGCAGGCATCCGGAAATTCCATTTGTATTAGCCGGTGAAATCCGAAAAGAGTCTTCAGATAAGATGCTGCAGATTCATGACCCTCAGTTGCCGAATATCCGGTTTGCAGGCTATTTGCAAGGAGAAAAACTAACGGAATTTTATGAGAATGCCCGGTTTACGGTAATGGCCAGTCGGTGGTATGAAGGTTTTCCGATGACCATTCTTGATGCGGCAAGTTTTTCCAGGCCAACTATAGGGCCCGACCAGTCCGGATTTCGCGAAATCATCCGTGATAAGCCGCAACAGGACTCATCCAAAGGAATGGAGCAGGAGAATACCGGTATATTGTTTCGTCCGTTGGATGTTGATGATCTGGAACAAAAGGTCGTCTGGTTATGGACACATCAGGAGGTTGCGGAAAAAATGGGGCAAAATGCCTTCAGGAGATTGAAAAGTAAATATACTACCGAAGCGGTCAGCAAACAGTGGGAGGTGCTATTGCAACGAATGGTTTCAGAAAAAAGTTGTAGCCATGAACGAATATTTCGGCATACGGTACGAGTTTGAGCACCCGGAAGTCCTCCGGTTGATTGAAAATGCGTTATCCGAAGACCGGAAAGGATTTGTCTGTGTAGTTGACGGAGTGGTATTGACTCATTCGGTGAAAGAGCCTGCGTTCCGGTCGATTCTACAAACCTCCCTGTTTAATGTCTGTGACAGCAGTTGGGTGCCCGTTTATTTGCGGCTGATATATCGGAGAAGGTTGAAGCAGTATTCCGGTAGTGAGCTTTTTGAGAATATTATTCATCAACGGAAATACAAGATGATGTTTCTCGGGGCATCAGACTCTTTATTGCAGGCATTAAAAAGCCAGTTAGTTGGGATAGATTCCCGAATTAAAGAAATGTCCTTTGAATCGCTGCCTTTTTGCTCTTATGATGAGTTTGATTTTAAAGAAATAGCAGATAAGGTCAATCTCGTATCTCCTGATATTATCTGGGTAGGGCTTGGCGCTCCCAAACAAGAGCATTTTATGAATAACCTTTTACCCTATATAAACCGGGGAGTTATGATAGGAGTAGGGGCGGTATTTAAATTCTATTCCGGTATAGAAGATCTGAAAAGAGCGCCCCGCTGGATGGTCAATTATAAGCTGGAATGGTTGTACCGCCTGATTTCAGAACCGGCAAAACAGTCGCGCCGTGTTGCTCAGATATTGCGTTTTACTCCGCAGTTAATTTTAAAGGAATGTAAAAACAGAAAGCCATGCTAAACCTAATCCTTACTTTCATTACGGGCATCATAGTTTCTATTTATGCAGTATCAAGGGTGCTCAAGCTGGCTATTGCCAGGAATTTGCTGGATGAGCCGGATAAAAACCGGAAGATTCATACCCGGAGCGTGCCTATTTTAGGTGGGCTGGGACTATTTATAGCTTTGGCTTTTGCATTTACAGCTTTTACGTTCGATGGGATGCCCAAGGGGTTGATTCGTACATTTGGGGGGATAATCGCCCTTTTTATGATTGGACTGAAAGATGACTTGTTGCCGTCAAAACCTATCCGCCGCCTTGCTTACGAAACGTTGGTTTCCCTGGTGCTGATAATCGGGTCGGATATCCGGTTTACCAATATGTTCGGGCTGTTTGGCTTTACTCAAATTGATTACTGGCCAAGTGTAATATTGACCTGGTTATTTATTGTTGGGATGATTAATGCGTACAATATGATTGATGGAATTGATGGTTTGCTTGGTTCTATCAGTCTTTTGGGAGCGTTGTGTTACGCGTGGATTTTCTTTGTATATAAAGATTATCACTGGGCACAGTTTTGCCTGGCGTTGGCAGGTGCTTTGATTGGATTCCTATATTTTAATACCTATCCGGCCAGGATATTTATGGGAGACAGCGGCTCAATGTTGTTGGGAGGGGCTTTCTCGGTCATGTCGTTGCATTTTCTCGACTTTACAACTTTCCAAAGCAATGACCTGAGACTGTTTTTTCCTCCGGTAATTGGAATTAGTATTGTGGCTATTCCTGTTTTTGATATGATGGTCGTGTTTGTAACCCGGATGATGCGTCGGGTATCCCCTCTAAAGGCGGACCGCAGACATTGCCATCACCGGTTACTTGATCTGGGATTAAATCATTTCCAGGCAACTATGATATTATTGGCAGCCAATCTGGTGGTAATCATTTTCGGATATTATTTGCAAATGTATTTCAGTATGTACACATCGTTGATCTTTCTGACGTTCTTCATATTGGGCTTAGAGGGGTTGTTACTGGGGCTTCATATCAGAAGACAAAAATCGACCATCCGGGAGATAACTGGTGAAGAAAAGGTGGTTTTGCTGAAAGTAAAACTCTGACAGCCCGTTTTTATATAGCCACTGAAAAGCGCAGAGACTTTGTCTTTGCGCTTTTTTGATGCCGAATCACTACTTTTGTACCAGAATTGATAGTTCATGGAAGATACTTACAAAACAATTGCCGCCATATCCGAAGGTTTATTTAAAGAGAAAATGAGCCGCTTTATCGCATTTGCCATTCCCGTGCGGACGGTGGATGAGGTGAAGTCTCATCTGGAGCGTTTCCAGAAGGAATATTACGATGCCCGCCACATATGTTATGCCTATATGCTGGGCCATACCCGTACAGAATTCAGGGCAAATGATAACGGAGAGCCTTCAGGAACGGCCGGCAAACCCATTCTGGGACAGATTAATTCATTCGGGCTTACGGATATTCTGGTGGTGGTTGTAAGGTATTTCGGGGGAATAAAACTGGGAACAGGAGGGTTGATCGTCGCTTACCGGGAAGCAGCTCAGTTGGCTTTGCAGGGAGCTGATATAATCGAAAAGACGGTCGATGACGATGTGATGGTCCGTTTTGAATATCCGTTTATGAATGATGTCATGCGGATTGTCAAAGAAGAAGGGCCTGAAATCATTCGCCAGGTATTTGAGATGGATTGCGAAATGGTGTTGCGCATTCGCCGTGCACAGGCTGACCGGTTACGGGAGCGTTTATCGAAGGTGGAATCGGCAACTGTTGAAAATCTGACCTGAATAGCCTCATATAAACCGGCTTAGCAGCTCATTGGGCTTTTCGCAACTGATGACATATTTTCTGTTTTTGGTAATGATGAGAATCATATTTCGTTCATCCGTTGCATAGGAAAAGTAGCTGCCGATTTCGCTATTGTAAAACCAACCCAGATACCCGAATAGTCCGCCGCTACCGAATTTACGAATAGCATATCCGCTTTTATAGGCGCTGATGGCGATAATGTCTTTTCTGTGAATGATGACCGAACTAAACATTCGTCTGACTATCAGGTCATCTTCGTTAATGTCAATACAAATCGGAGAATAAGCCAGGCAATAAAGCGTTGCCAGCAAGATGATAAAGAAGATGATGGTGTGGCCATCAACCGCTGATTGATAAAGCCCGAAACCAATAATTAAAAGGGCAATAACGGTAATCACCCTGACCGTTTTACTCCAAAGACATCTAAACCTCATAGTTTACTTCTTTAGTGGTACGATAATATTGTGGAAAAGGCAATGGCAGACATTGATTCACAGAAGTTGCCAAAGGCAAAGATAGCGATAAAACAGGCGTTTTGTTCATCTGTAAGCACTATCTTTGCGGGGTGAAAATTTATTGGGAAATATTTTACAGCTTTCTGAAGATCGGCCTTTTTACCATCGGTGGCGGATGGGCGATGGTTTCGGTTATCGAGCAGGAAATTGTCCATAAAAAAGGGTGGATGACCAAAGAAGAATTTGTTGATTCTTTGGCTATTGCGCAGACGGTTCCCGGAGTACTGGCGATCAATATGGCTAACTGCGTAGGCTACCACATCCAGAAGAAGAAAGGTGCTTTGATGGCCATTTTAGGTAGCGCCTTGCCATCTTTCCTGATTATTTTGGTGATTGCGATGTTTTTCAAGGGGATTAAAGATAATCCGGTGGTGGAGCGAATCTTCAAAGGAATCAGACCGGCTGTTGTTGCCCTTATTTGTGTCCCCGTTTTTACTACCGCCAAATCAGTTGGGATTAACTTCCGGAATGTAATCATTCCCATTCTTTCTGCACTGGTTATCTGGCAGCTCAAGGTCTCTCCTGCCTATGTATTCCTGTTTGCTGCAATCGGAGGCATTGTATATGTTAAGTATTTTCAGAAATAAAAGACCGACTCTAAACAGATGATATATATCCAGCTTTTTATTTCCTACCTGAAGATTGGTCTTTTCGCCTTTGGAGGAGGCTATGCTATCCTGTCCATGATACAGGATGAGGCTGTCCATACCCACCACTGGGTGACCACAAAGGAGTTTACCGATATTGTGGCAATCTCGCAAATGACGCCGGGGCCGATTAGCATTAACAGTGCGACCTATATCGGTTATGTGGTTACCGGAAATGTCTTTGGATCCCTGTTGGCGACCTTTGCCCTTTGCCTGCCTTCGCTGATTATCATAGCCATTGTGATACGATTGTTTATGAAGCACCGCAATAACCGGTATGTGGATGCAGCCTTCAAGGGCATCCGTCCGGCAGTGGTCGGGCTGATTGCCGCTGCCGCGCTTTTATTGATGAATAACGAGAATTTTATTGATTACAAAAGCCTTCTGATATGCCTCGGTACTTTCGGCTTATTAGTCCGGTTTGCCAAGGTAGGTCCCATTCCTGCAATTATTTTGGCCGGAATATTAGGATATGCTTTCTATTGAAAGGTCAAGTTTGTGTGATAGGGAGTAAAAGGTGAGAGGACCTGATATCCGGATTGCATGGATGGTTCTGATATATTGCTTACCTGATTTTTGATTATAAACTGTCCTGTTGACACAATAAAACTATTTAGTAGGAGATTGATTTTCTCTAAAAATACTTTGCTCTTTATGAATAAATATTTATTTTTGAGGTGTGAACTTTTAAAACTTTACGATTATGTCGGTGAATAAAGCAATTTTGATTGGAAATGTTGGGAAAGATCCGGAGGTCAGATATCTGGATAGTGGTGTTGCAGTGGCTACCCTGACGTTAGCAACCTCGGAAAGAGGATATACTACTGCAAGTGGAGTGCAAGTACCGGAACGGACAGAGTGGCACAACGTTGTATTGTGGCGCGGATTGGCTGAAGTGGCCGAGAAGTACGTGAAAAAAGGTACTCAAATCTATATTGAAGGTAAAATCCGTACCCGCTCGTACGATGACCAGAATGGAGTGAAACGTTATGTGACCGAAATCCAGGCTGATGTGATGCAGTTGCTGGGTAAAAGAGATACGAATGGCACAACAACGGAAGCTGCTGCTCCGGCGGCACAACCGGCCCAGGCTGCTCCGTCGCAACAAGTACAGGAACCATTCACCGATTTTGGGGCAAATGGTGCAACGGACGATTTGCCGTTCTGATATTTTCTTTACCTTTGCAAGTGTGGTTATCACATTAATCACGCTATTGTAAAGACCTTTGGATGCTGTTGTTTTGTCCGTAAGCCAAGCAACAGCATCTTTTGTTTAACTAAGAGCCGGTTTAAATTTTACCGAATCATTT
>JAUZOF010000173.1 GCA_030706585.1 Bacteroidota bacterium | reverse complement strand
TTTTCATTAATGCTTCTTTCACTCCTTCGAGTCCACGTACGGCGGAAATGGTGAGATCAGTCATATTTTCACCGGTAATTTTCTCATACGCAGTGCGCAAAGCAGCCTCCATCACACCACCCGATGCACCGAAGATTTTACCCGCTGTACTTCGTTGTCCAAACGGCGGATCGGTATCTTCCGGTGTCAGTTTATCCATCTCTATGCCGAAAAAATGAATCAGCTTAATCAGCTCACGTGTCGTCAGTACGGAATCGACATCCTGCCGCTCCTCCCGCTTCATTTCGCCCCTACCCTTTTCAAATTTCTTCGCTGTACAGGGCATAAAGGAGACCGAGTAAATCTCGTCCAACGAAAGCCGTTCTTTTTCCGCCCAGTAGCTTTTAATCATCGCGCCCATCATCATTTGCGGGGATTTGCAGGTGGAGAGATGTGGTAATAATTCCGGATAAAACTCCTCTGCAAATTTCACCCAGCCCGGGCAGCAACTGGTAATCATAGGGAGTTTTCCTCCTTTGGTAACCCGCTCAATCAGCTCAGCCGACTCTTCCAGAATGGTCAGGTCGGCAGTAAAAGAGGTATCAAACACCCGGTAAAATCCCATTTTCCGCAATGCGGCATTGAGGACACCATTCAGGTCTGTTCCGGCAGGAAGATTAAACTCTTCAGCCAGGCTAATGGTTACGGAAGGAGCATATTGGGCCACCACCTTCTTTGTAGGATCTTGTAACACTTTGAGTACCTCCGGGATTTCACTGCTTTCGGTTAATGCTCCGGTCGGGCACACCAACACGCATTGTCCGCAATTGATACAACGGGAAAGTCCCTGTGGTATCAGTCCGGACGAAGCAATTACCGTTTGCCCTCCACGCCCCGTCCGGTCAATGGCTGCAACGCCCTCCACTTCCCGGCATACCAAAACACATCGTCCGCAAAGAATACATTTATTCGGGTCTCTTATTATCGAAGGACTAGAGTCATCTATTGCCTTTAATTCATCAAGACGGGGAAATGCCCCCCGCATCACTTCATATTGATTGGTTATCTTCTGAAACTCGCAATGACCCGATTTTTCACAGAAAAGACAATCATTGGGGTGATTTGCCAGAAGCAATTCCAAAATAGTCTCACGGGCTTCCACCACACGGGGGGAATGCGTTTTTATCTTCATGCCTTCCACTACCGGTTCACTGCAGGAGGCCGCAAGATTTCGTCGCCCCTCAATCTCGACCACACACATGCGACAGGCCCCCGTTGGGGAATGTCCTTTCAGGAAGCAGAAAGTAGGCACCTGTATCTGATTGCGCCGCAAGACATCTAGAATTGTCTCTCCGGAATTGCAATCGTATATCCGGTTATTTATTTCGATGGAAAACATAGTCGTTCGTTTTAATTAAAAAGACTGGCATATCGTCCGACGCGTCGGAAAGTCAGCCCAGCTTTCAGGCGGACATTCCGACATGTCGGAAACCTTCTCCGAGGGCTCAGTCAAAGATTCCGACTCGTCGGAAAGCTTCCCCAGCCCAAAATCCATCATTCCGACGTGTCGGAATCATTGCCTGAAGGCTCGTTGGGTGATTCCGACGCGTCGGACGCATTATTTACCTGAGGAAGCTTATTATCCAGAGGGCAAACTCCTGCCCGGCAGCGAAATTCAGCTATATGCTCTTCATATTCTTGTCGAAACCAACGCAGCGTACTCAATACAGAATTGGGAGCAGCAGCTCCGAGTCCGCACAGCGAGGCGTCCTTAATCACCCGGCACAAACGTTCCATTTTTTCAAGCAATGAATGGCGATATACCTGTTCTTCTTCACTATTTGTACAAGGTAGAGAGGTTATAACCTCCAGCATATGCAGCAGTTGGCGGGTACCTTCGCGACAAGGTGTGCATTTACCACAACTTTCGCGCGTGATAAATGACATGAAAAACTTCGCAATATCCACCATGCAGGTATCTTCATCCATCACCACCATTCCTCCGGAGCCCATCATTGCCCCGATGGAAAGCAACGAATCATAGTCCACCTGAATATCCAGATTCTCCGTGTTAACGCAACCGCCGGAAGGACCGCCCATTTGTACCGCCTTAAATTGTTTTCCGTTGGGAGTGCCGCCGCCAATATCATAGATAATTTCCCGCACGGGTGTTCCCATCGGAATTTCCACCAGTCCGGTATAGCAGATTCTACCGGATAGGGCAAAGACTTTGGTTCCTTTACTCTTTTCTGTACCGATTGCACAGAACCAGTCAGCTCCATGAGCCAGAATATCCGGCACATTGGCAAAGGTCTCCACGTTATTGATGACGGTAGGTTTGCCAAAAATCCCTTTTTCTACGGGAAATGGAGGTCGCGGATAAGGCATTCCACGTAATCCTTCAATACTGCTCATCAGGGCTGTTTCTTCTCCGCAGACGTAAGCGCCTGCGCCTTTGCGAATGACGATATCAAAGTTGAATCCCGTTCCGAGAATATTTTTACCTAATACTCCCGCCTTTTCGGCCTGAACAATAGCTTTGGCTAAACGTAAGGTTGCCAGTGGATATTCCGCTCTGATATATACAAATCCTTTAGTCGCACCCGTAGCAAAAGCTGCAATGGCCATTCCTTCGAGCATGCGGTGAGGGTCTCCTTCTATAACCGCCCGGTCCATAAAGGCTCCGGGATCTCCTTCGTCGGCATTGCAGACGAGGTATTTTTCCTTGTCGGTTTTGGCCAGCATCATTTTCCACTTGGCTCCGGTAGGAAATCCACCTCCCCCCCTGCCCCGCAAACCACTTTGCAGGACAGTTTCGCAGATCTCTTCAGGAGTCTTTTCTCTCAAAACTTTCTTCAGGGTTTTATAACCGCCTCTATCGAAATAATCGTGTATATCTTCCGGATTGACCTCACCGCAATTTTGCAAAACGATTCTTTTCTGACGAATGAAGAAAGGATGCTCGTCTATATAGGGTACGTTTTCCCAATGTTCACACCGGCGGTCTCGATATTGTCCCAAAATATGAGAATCCGGCAGTTGCCCATAAAGCAACAAAGGCTCCAGAAGAGCAATCACATTATCTTCTGTAACACGCTCAAAGGAAATGCGGGACTTACCTACCATTTTCACATCAATAATTGGTTCGGATGAGCAAAGACCTATACAACCAACCGGAACGATTTCAACGGTAAGATTATGCTCCCGGATAAACCGCCGGATAACCGCCTCTGTGCGAGCAGCGCCAGCACCCAATCCGCAGGTTCCGCTTCCAATGTATATCGTTGCATTCATGGCTTACTTATTATTGGCTTTCGACCGGAGGTCAGACAAAATCTGTCGTATATTCTCTGTTGTAACTTTGGGATACACCTCTCCGTTAATGGTGAGTATCGGGGCTAATCCGCAAACACCGATGCAAGCAACAATCTCAAGGCTAAATAGTCCGTCGGAAGTTGTCTGTCCTACATTAATATCCAATTCTTGTTGAAGAATTCGCATCAGATCGGTCGAACCATATACGTGACAAGCCGTCCCCCGGCACACCTGGATATGGTATTTACCGGGTGGATGCAACCGAAACTGATTGTAAAAAGTGGCAACACCGTAGATACTGCTCATCGGAACATTCAGAAAACGACTTACCTCCTTCAAAATATCATGAGGAAGATAACCTTCCATTTCCTGAATATCCTGAAGCAAGGGAATCAACAGATCCGGTGAAGGATTCGGATATGAATTAAATATTTCCGACAAGCTTTTATTCATGATCGCAATTCTGGTCAAACAAAGGGTTTTCTTCTATATTTAGAACAATCAAGTTCTGTTTCAGGTTGGGGATTTATCAATTTTTCCCCCGTAATAAGCTAAAAAATAAACATGGCAACCTCAGATTCTATCTTTCTTTGTAATCGAAAAAACATGTTCACCAGAAAATTATTAATAAAAACGATGAAACAAATATTCTTTACACTGGTTCTTGCCTCTTTTCTTCTAACATCCTGCACATCGGGGAAGTCTATTTCGATCTATACAATCGGCGATTCAACGATGGCTCAAAAGCAAGAGAATAAACGACCCGAAACGGGGTGGGCCGAAAAATTGTATTTATACCTGGATAAATCAGCCAAGGTGTACGATCATGGATTGAACGGACGAAGCTCAAAAAGTTTTATCATTGAAGGCGAATGGAAAAAGGTGTTTGACGCTTTGAAAAAGGGAGATTATGTGCTGATTCAGTTCGGACACAATGATGAGAAAAGCGAAGATTCTACCCGATATACGAATCCCAATACCACTTACAAAGACAATTTGCGCAAATTTATCAATGAAACCCGCTCCAAGAAGGCCAATCCAATAATACTGACATCCATTTCCCGTCGCAGTTTCAATGACAAAGGCGTATTGACTAACAGCCACGGAGAATATCCGCAAGCTGTACGTGAGCTGGCTAAAGAAACCGAAACCCCTTTAATTGATGCACAACTACTGACGGAGAAATTATTGATTCAATATGGCCCCGAGGGTGCAAAAAAACTTTTCCTTCACGTTGAGCCAGGAACCAATCCGAATTATCCAGAGGGTAAAAAAGACGACACGCATCTCAATGATTTTGGAGCAAACGTGATTGCAAAACTGATTGCAGATGAGATAAAAAATCTGGATATTCCTTTATCAAAGAAGATAAAATAGTTTCCCGCATTTTGCAATAAAAAAACGAGGATGCCATAAATGACACCCTCGTTTAATACTCACACTTACTTAATCAATTCTCCAACGCAGCCTGAGCAGCGGCAACCCGCGCAATCGGCACCCGGAAAGGAGAGCAACTCACATAATCCATTCCAACGGTGTGGCAGAATTTCACGGACGAAGGTTCTCCTCCGTGCTCACCACAAATACCAACTTTGAGTTTATCTTTTACACTGCGACCTTTTTCAACTGCCATTTTGATTAATGCCCCAACGCCTTCCTGATCCAGGATTTCGAACGGATCATTCTTTAGAATACCCAAATCCTGATAGATTTTCAGGAACTTACCGGCATCATCCCGGGAATAACCAAAGGTCATCTGGGTCAGGTCATTCGTTCCGAAAGAGAAGAATTCCGCAATATTAGCAATTTTATCAGCTGTCATTGCAGCACGTGGTACTTCAATCATTGTTCCCACTTTATAATCGATCGTAGTGCCTTTTTCAGCAAAGACCTGTTGAGCAGTACGGTTGATGATATCGGTTTGAACTTTTAGCTCTTCCACCACACCCACAAGCGGAACCATGATTTCAGGGTAAACATCAATACCTTCAGCTTTCACATTTAGAGCGGCCTCAATGATGGCGCGCGCCTGCATTTCTGTAATTTCAGGATAAGTATTTCCCAAACGGCAACCACGGTGACCGAGCATCGGGTTAAACTCTTCCAGGCTATCGCAAGCCAGTTTTACTTCTTCCAGTGAAATACCCATTTCATCAGCCAAATCTTTTTGCGTTGCAAGTTGGTGAGGTACAAACTCATGCAAAGGCGGATCAAGCAGGCGAATAGTAACCCCATAGCCATCCATGGCTCGGAAGATGCCTTCGAAATCTCCACGTTGCATCGGGAGTAGTTTTTTCAAAGCCTCAATACGGCCTTCAGTTGTTTTGGAAAGAATCATCTCACGCATAGCCTTGATCCTTGCTCCTTCGAAGAACATGTGCTCTGTACGGCAAAGACCGATTCCCTTGGCACCAAACTTACGAGCGACCATAGCATCGTGAGGTGTATCGGCGTTGGTGCGAACATGCATGCGGGTAAATTTATCGCTTAGACTCATAATTTCACCAAAATCCCCAGCTAATTCAGCGTCAGTTGTTTGAATCTGACCA
The DNA here is from genome assembly GCA_030706585.1 of Bacteroidota bacterium. GTDB lineage: Bacteria > Bacteroidota > Bacteroidia > Bacteroidales > UBA7332 > CAXXIC01. The sequence goes on along the minus strand of JAUZOF010000173.1, from coordinate 2,362 downwards.
TCATATACTTCTCCGGTTGAACCATTTAATGAAATCCAGTCACCTTCGTTATATACCTTACCTGCCATCATAACGATGCGATTGCGGTAGTCTATTTTAATATCACCGGCACCAGAAACACAACATTTCCCCATACCACGGGCAACAACAGCAGCATGTGATGTCATACCTCCCCGCGCTGTTAAAATACCCTGAGCAGCATCCATACCCGCAAGGTCTTCAGGCGAAGTCTCGATGCGCACCAAGATTACTTTCTTGCGCTGAGCGGCCCAAGCAGCAGCTTCATCAGCAAAGAAAACGATCTTTCCGGTTGCAGCTCCCGGGGAAGCCGGTAGCCCTTTGGCGATAACATTAGCGGCTTTTATTGCTTTTTTCTCAAAAACCGGGTGGAGTAATTCATCCAGCTTATTGGGTTCAATGCGTTTCAGGACGGTAGGTTCGTCAATTTTACCTTCCCGAAGTAAGTCCATCGCTATTTTCACCATCGCAGCACCGGTACGTTTACCGTTGCGGGTTTGCAGCAACCACAGTTTACCGTCCTGTATGGTAAACTCGATGTCCTGCATATCTTTAAAATAATCTTCCAGTTTCTTTTCAATATCAAAAAGGTCTTTTGCACATTCGGGCATCGCCTCTTCCAGTGAAGGATAAATATGAGAACGTTCCTCTTCGGAAATATTCTGTAAAGCAGCCCAACGGCGTGAACCTTCAAGCGTAATCTGCTGAGGAGTACGAATACCTGCAACCACATCTTCACCCTGTGCATTAATCAGGTATTCTCCATTGAAAATATTCTCACCGGTAGCAGCATCACGGGTAAACGCAACTCCGGTTGCCGAATGAGCACCCATATTCCCATAGACCATTGCCTGAACATTCACCGCAGTACCCCACTCTTCGGGAATTTTGTGCATTTTTCGGTAATAGATGGCACGAGGATTCATCCAGCTGTCAAATACGGCACAGATAGCCCCCCAAAGCTGCTCCCACGGATCATCAGGGAAACTTTTCCCTGTTACCTCCAATACGGCAGCTTTAAAACGTTTGACAAGAATCTGAAGCGCATCAACAGGAAGCTCCGTATCAGAGTGCACCCCGCGTGAAAGCTTCAATTCTTCCATAATTTCTTCAAACGGATCAATATCTTCTTTGCTTTTAGGCTTCATACCCAATACAACATCGCCATACATCTGAACGAAACGACGGTATGAGTCCCATGCAAAACGCTCATTTCCGGATTTTTTCGCAATACCTTTAACTACTTCATCATTCAGACCCAGATTGAGTACTGTATCCATCATACCGGGCATGGAAACACGAGCCCCTGAACGGACAGACACTAACAACGGGTTTTTCTTATCGCCAAACTTACAACCCATCAGATCTTCCACATGCTTAACCGCACTTTCCACATCTGATTTAATCAGGTTTACAACCTTATCTTTTCCGATTTGGTTATACTCCGTACAAACTTCTGTAGTAATCGTAAAACCCGGGGGAACTGGAACTCCAATCAAATTCATTTCCGCCAGGTTTGCGCCCTTGCCTCCAAGTAAATTCTTCATGTCTGCTCTACCTTCAGCCTTACCGTTTCCGAATGTGTAGACTCTCTTTGTGTTTTCCATAACAATATATGAATTAATGTTTAATGAAGTCCGTGTATCGCAAAATTATATTTTTCATTGAGAAATCAAACACCTTTCCTCGCTTTTTTTATTATTCATATTATCAAACATGTTTTACACACATATTAACCATAATATTTATGCCAAAGAGCATATTTTGCAAATATTACGAGACAAAGAGAGCTGAAAAAAACAATAGTAGCGATATTTTGTTCGCTTCAAATTAACAAAAATATCGAATAATAATCAGAAGAATCCGAGAGTGTAAATCGAGGTAGTTTTACTTTTATCCAAAGCAAGAAGAACAAGAAGAAGAACACATCTGAATAAAGAAAAACCCGACTCCGGATAGACCGAAATCGGGTTCTTAAAATATATTTGAATAATCTATTCCTATTCGATAAAGGCAACAATTTCACCTTTCTGTACCATTTCCCCTTGTTTAGGATAAGTAGCAACGATTTTACCATCGAAACCTGCCAACACAGCCTCAGGCCCGTAGGTTGACTGAACGTAACAAACAGGTTCTCCAGCTTTTACTTTATCACCAATATTAGGCGCCTTGCTTACATCGAGGATATCGTATTGCCAGATAATCTGACCGCGTACAGGAGATTGTACCGGCTTAGCATTCGGGAATTTCTCTGTAACTTTATCAATATCGACTTTCGGAACTTCAACAACCGGACGGGTGATCACAATTGGAGCACCCGCTTTTGCTTTTGCAGCTTCCAGTT
>JAUZOF010000172.1 GCA_030706585.1 Bacteroidota bacterium | reverse complement strand
TCGAATCTCTCCACCCCGACAAAAATAATCACTGAATAAGTGAGATTTCAAAAAACATAAAATCAACTATTACAGTTGAACGCGGGGTGTAGCGCAGTCCGGTTAGCGCATCTGGTTTGGGACCAGAGGGTCGGGAGTTCGAATCTCTCCACCCCGACAAAGAAAAGAATCACAAGAATTGTGGTTCTTTTCTTTTTTTACCCCATTTGAAAATTCTTATTCCAAAACGCACCTTCCTCTATTCATTTTGTTATATCATTATATCTGCAAGAATGACACAACAATGAACAAATTTATCGCGCTTATAATCATCACTTTATCCAATATATTTTACCTGCCGTCACAGTCTGTGGGTTTGGTCCTAAGTGGCGGAGGCGCAAAGGGCATTGCCCATATTGGCATCATCAAAGCACTGGAAGACAACAATATACCCATTGATTACGTAACCGGAACCTCTATTGGAGCTATTATCGGTTCACTTTATGCAATGGGATACTCTCCGGAAGAAATGCTTCAATTAATTAAATCTGAGAACTTTAGAACATGGCAGACCGGAAAAGTGAACGAGAAAGACCTGTTTTACTATAAAATAGACGACCCGACACCTGAATTTGGCCGATTCAGGTTCGAAACAACCGATTCCACCCGGGCAAAAACCTACTTTCTACCAGTCAGCCTGATTAATCCGATCCAAATGAACCTGGGTATTCTAAAGCTTTACACCCAGGCCTCAGCTGCTGCCAACAACGACTTTGACCAGTTAATGATTCCTTTCCGGTGTGTCGCGGCTGACATATATCATAAAGAACCGATTATTTTCAGGAGCGGAAGTTTGTGTGATGCAGTCAGAGCATCCATGACATTTCCTTTTGTATTTAAACCCATAGAAATCGATGGAAATCTGGCTTATGACGGTGGTATCTACAACAACTTCCCCGTAGATGTGATGCAAAATGACTTTCATCCTGATTACATAATTGGCAGCGTAGTAGTTAAAGGCAAATACAAACCGGATGAAAAAAATATAATCAGCCAACTGGAAAATATGATTATGCAAAAGACCGATTATTCTATCGGGAATAACCGCGGTGTGGTAATAAGAAGCGATTTGTCTGACATCAATCTGTTGGATTTTGACAAAGCCGATAAGGTCTTCGAGATAGGCTACCACAAAGGATTGGAGTATGTCAGTCAAATCAAAAGAAATATATCCAGAGAAATCCCGCCCGATAGTCTTAGTGCTAAACGATCAGCATTTAAAAAAAGGCTTCCTAATCTGGTTTTTCAAAATGTAATTGTCAAAGGGGTATCCAAAAACCAAACGGACTACATCCTGTTTCAGGTAAAAAATGACGATCGGGATTCCATTAGCTTTGATGATTTCAGAAAGGCCTATTTCAGGTTATTGTCCGACGAAAAAATTGCAGAGATTTTACCGGAAGCCATCTACAACAGAAATACCAGACGATTCGACCTTATATTAAAGGTGAAGATCAAAGAAAACCTTTCTGCGGGAATAGGGGGATTGATTTCTTCGGCCAGTTCCAACCAGGTTTACCTCGGATTGAAGTATCAGGCTATAAAATTTTACAGCTTTGATATTAATGCCGACGCTCAAATAGGAAACAGTTACAACGCCTTTCACTTGTCAGGGCGGGTTGAGATGCCTACTGTCCTACCGTTATATCTTAAAATAACCGTGGGAAGTTCAGCTAAAAAATATTTCGAAAGCAGCCGTCTTTTCTCCAACGAGAATCTATCGGCATACCTCAAACAATCCGAAACCTTCAGTCGGTTAAGTATTGGAACGCCATTCTACTCCGTGGGAAAAGCTATTTTTTCTGCTTCTACCGGGAAACTTACCGATGAATACTCACAAGGAATAACATCTACTGCAAATATAGCATTGGATGAAAGCATCTATAATCTATCCGGACTCTCTGTCCGATTAGAAAAGAATACTCTCAACGCAGTGATGTACCCTACCGCCGGCACAAATGCCTGCTTTCTATTACAGGCATTTACCGGAAAAGAAAGCTTTTATAAAAATGAAAATGAGTATTTACGTCTCCCCTCTCAAACAAGCCACACCTGGGCGCAAACTGAACTGAGGATCCACCGCTATTTTCAATGCAATAGTAAATACGCTTTAGGCACATTATTAAATGTAGTGGCATCAAACAAATCGCTCTTCAATAATTATGCAGCGACAATACTCCAGGCTCCTGCATTTACGCCAACCCCTCACAGCAAAATGGTCTTTAATGAATCATTGCGTGCAACCAATTACATCGCCGGGGGAATTATTCCGTTAGTAAAGGACATAAAAAAGCTACAACTGAGAGGCGAATTTTACGGATTTCTTCCTTACCGGAAAATAATTTACGATGAAATTAAAAATCCTGCCTTTGATAAAGGTTTTGGCAAATTATCTTACTTTGGCGAACTTTCTCTTATTTACAATTTCCCAATTGCTTCATTATCAATTTACGGCAATCATTATAGCTTTCCAGGCAACAACTGGAACATGGGTATAAACATCGGTTTCCTGCTCTACAACCCCCATTTTATCGAATAAAGAGCGAAAAATTTCACCGAAATATTTTGGTGATTTAATCACATTTACTACCTTTGCACACGCAAACGAGAAACAATGGTTCCGTAGCTCAACTGAATAGAGCATCTGACTACGGATCAGAAGGTTACAGGTTTGAATCCTGTCGGGATCACCATTAGTTTCTGCATGAAACTTATCATAAAATCGTTTGCAACACTGCAAATAAAAATGGCTCCGTAGCTCAACTGAATAGAGCATCTGACTACGGATCAGAAGGTTACAGGTTTGAATCCTGTCGGGGTCACTTAATTTTGCAAATACGGAATGGTTCCGTAGCTCAACTGAATAGAGCATCTGACTACGGATCAGAAGGTTACAGGTTTGAATCCTGTCGGGATCACAAAAGTAAAAGCCAATCTGCTAAATATTAGCGGGTTGGCTTTTTTGTTTCCTGAAAATCACACAACACAATTCCATTACCATCCCAAAAGCCGACATTTCACAGAAAAATCAGAATAAAGAATTCACAGCTTTTTTGATTTTCACCCCAACTATCTATCTTTGTTATTGTTTTACCGATAGGGTTTCTACTTTTAGAAAATCCTTTTCCAATAAGCTTTTCAAGCATATAATGACATTAATATTTCAACATATTCCCGTTTCAAACTAAAAATTAATCACATGAAGAAAAAGCTTTTAATTGCCGGAGGGATCATATTTGGTTTTCTGGCAATACTCGCCATTCTGCCATTTGCCTTTGAAGGCAAACTGGTGGAAATTATTAAAAAAGAGGCTAACAAAAAGATGAAGGCCAGGCTTGAATTTTCAGGTCTCAACCTGAGTTTTATCCGTGAATTCCCCAAAGCAACCATCGACCTGAAAGATTTTTCACTTGTCGGTACAGGAGAGTTCAAAGGAGATACACTGGTAGCAGCTGATGAAATCCGTGTAGCGGTCGATTTAAAAAGTATCTTCGGCAGCTCAGGTTACCAGGTTTCGCACATTCTACTCGATCAACCAGTCATCAAACTGAAAGTACTAAAAAACGGGAAAGCAAACTGGGATATCATGATAGAAGATACCACCAAGAAGGCCGCGCCGGAAACCGCATCATCTTTCAAAATGGCTCTTAATCAGGTGGATGTCAAGAATGCACGCTTTGAATACGATGATCAACAGGGCGATATGAATCTGAAGATGAACAATGTAGAACTCGATCTGTCGGGTGATATGACGCAGGATCTGACCAACCTGAAGCTCAAAGCGGATGCGGCAACAATGACCTTTGTCATGAATAAAGTCCCCTATATGAAGAATGCAGTTATTCAGGTTAAAGGCGAAATCGAGGCCGACCTGAAAAACAGCAAATACACCTTCCATGACAACACCTGCAAGGTGAATGCCATTGAAGCTGCTATACAGGGCTGGTTTGCCATGCCCAAAGAGGGGTATGATATGGACATCAAGCTGCAAACCAAACAAATCGGATTCAAAGAGATACTCTCCCTCGTTCCGGGCATGTACACCAAAGGATTTGAAGATATTCAGACAGATGGGAAAGTCAGCCTGGACGCTTGGGCAAAAGGACATTACAGCGACAGCATTATGCCAGCCTTTAATGTTGCAGTCAAAGTGGCCGACGCGATGTTCAAATATCCTTCTTTGCCAAAATCAGTTGATCAGATCAACATGGACCTGGTACTAACCAATCCGGGAGGCAGCACAGACCTCACTGTTATAGACCTGAAGAAACTGCAATTCCGTATGGGTGGCAATCCATTCAGCTTGATGGCAAATGTAAAGACACCTATCAGTAATCCCGATTTCTTGTTAAAAGCAAACGGTACGCTTGATCTCAATATGATTAAGGATGTATATCCTTTGGAAAAAGGCACACAACTAAATGGCAAAGTGGTGGCTAACCTTGATTTTAAAGGGAAAATGTCACAAATTGAAAAAGAGCAATACGAGCAGCTCAATGCAAAAGGAACTTTGGGAATCTCCAATATGCTCTATAAGTCGAAAGAGTATCCAGATGTATTAATTAAAAACATGGGACTTAACTTTTCTCCGAAATATGCAGAACTCACCGGCTTAAATATGAAATTCGGCAAAAGCGATATTTCTGCTACCGGCAAACTGGAAAACTTCATCGCCTACGCATTGAAAAACAAGACATTAAAAGGCTCGTTGAATATAAATTCAAATCTGCTGGATCTTAATGAATTGATGAGCTCTTCGTCTTCGTCAAAGAAAGACACTTCAGCAATGTCGGCATTTGAAGTTCCCAAGAACATTGATTTCACAATGTCGGCCAATATCAGAAAGATTCTTTACGATAAAATGACCCTGGAAAATGCTACCGGTAAACTGCTGGTGAAAGACGGCCGTGTGGATTTGAGCGGTGTACGTGTTAATGCTTTTGGTGGAACCATCGAAACATCCGGCTATTACAGCACGGCTGCCAATCCGAAGAAACCGGAAATCAGCCTCGGGCTGAATATCGTAAACGCATCTTTCACCCAGACCTTCAAAGAGTTGGATTTCGTGAAGAAGCTCTCTCCTATTTTTGAAAAAACGTTTGGAAATTACTCCGTAAATTTCAACATGAAGGGAGTGCTCGACGATAAACTTTCACCTGACTTAAAAACATTACTGGCAAACGGATTGCTTCAATCAAAGGATGTGCAGGTAAAAGATGTCAAGGCTCTTTCGGCTTTAGCAACCGCGTTGAAAGACGACAAATTCAAGAATCCTTCCATTAAAGACCTGAAACTACCCTTCAAGATTGAAGACGGACAGGTAAAAACAAGTCCATTCGACATCAAGCTGGGTGATACAAAAATCAATCTGTCCGGTATAACCGGCCTGGATCAGACGATTAACTATGCAGGACTGGTTACGCTGCCACAAGGTATCTCTTCGAAACTGGGCGTAGGCATTAATCAGGTAAACTTCAAAATCGGTGGCACATTTACTAACCCGAAAGTCTCAGTGGATTATAAAGCGGTGGCCAAAACGGTTGTGACCTCTCTCGCCAAACAAGCCGCAACGCAAGGTTTGCAAAAAGCACTCGGGGCTAAGAACAACGAGGAAGTACAGGCTAAAATCGCGGCGATGAAAGCGGATGCCAAAGCTCAGGCTGATAAGATTATTGAAGCGGCTAACGTACAAGCCCAGAATCTTGTAAATCAGGCCAAAAACCCAATAGCCAAATTTGCCGCTCAAAGGCTGCCGATAAAGTAAAACAGGAAGCTCAAAAGAAAGCACAAAGCATTATTGATGATGCCGATAAGAAAGCAGAACAGATGCAACAGCAGATGAAATAAACGCATGCTTAAGCGAAAAGATGCCGTCTCTATCATGGAGGCGGCATTTTTTTTGCCTAAAAAGAATGGTAAAGTTGCTACGGATTGCGATAATATATGTAGATAGTTCTTTTCGTAGGTTGATCTGATTCAAAAATTATGGCTTTATAACGTTTTGTGTGGGTAGTCATCAATTCTATCTTCCTTTAGGGAAAGAATTTCCCTAAAGGATTTCGTGAAATAAATTAAGATAAACTCTAACTAAATGAATTTAGCCACGAATCCACGAATTAAAAACAGAATATAACATTTTGGTAATCAGGTGAAATGGAAATCGTTGTTTCACGAATCTTTTTTCATTACTGAAAAAAGAAAAGGCACTTTCTTATTCGTGGATTCGTGGCTAAATAATTATGATTGTATCAGCCTTAAAAATAATACCCATACAAACCGTTATAGAGCCAAAATTATCAGCAGGTGTCGCGGTTTGTAACCGCGATAATATTCGATTAGAGACAGCGGTTAAAAACCGCTGCACCCGTAATATCCTGATGTAAAAGAAGCTTATACCTTACTCACTCACGATTCAGCAGAATAGATTTCACTTCCTCCCAGCAGCTTCGAATCACCATCTTGACACTTGACGGATTGATAAAGCGAAACAACCATGGAGATACAAGAAAAGAATATGACATAAATTACATTCTACACTCAGATATATACATCATACACTATATTTACACGATATGCGCAATTTAGAATAAAATGAATTTCATACTATTTCTAAATAGAAATCACCCCCCTTTCAATACACCAATAAAAAAACAATGGTCAATCAAATCTCCCCAAAATGCAAAATAAGCATTTACTATCGCATTAACATTCAATGGCTTCCATGAAACAAAGCAAAATAGCAGACACAACAAATACATCTATAACATTGACTAACAGAGTCAATAAACAAACAAACACAGATATACGAATCAATGACCCAATGATTGATTTTCTAAATATCACTCATGAAAAAATTAGCTATTTTGGTTGTTGCAAACAAAATATTTTACATACCTTTGTTAGGTGTTCATTTATACACTTTCTAAATAGATGAATACAGGCTGAATGAGCTTTAAATTCACATTAAACATTTCTTTAATAAAACGGCCTGTAATCCGGTTTTATTTGTAACCGGATATTCACTGTAAAAAAAAGGAATGCGTTCTTTGAAAATTTGATACCGGTAAGCCAGACCCGGAGATGCCCGGATTATCTCTGAATACTAATGAGTGGGAAAATGTGTTTCTTAACTGGATTACGATCGTCACGTGTAAGCTTATACTTAAGTCGGAGTAAAATCCACGCCGTGAGTAAGCCTAAATCATGCGTCAAAACGGCTTCTACGCCGTGAGTAAAGCCAAAACATAAGTCAGAGCTGTTTTCACGCGGTGAGTAAAGCAAATTTGCACGCCGGAGCAAAATCCATGCTGTGAGTAAGCTTAAATCATGCGTCGGAACGATTTCTACGCCGTGAGTAAAGCCAAAACATAAGTCAGAGCTGTTTTCACGCGGTGAGTAAAGCAAATTTGCACGCCAGAGCACAATCCGCACCGTATGTAAGCCTAAATCATGCGTCGGAAGGGCTTCTACGCCGTGAGTAAGCTCAAAGTTAAATGATCACGCTCTTTCCACATTGTGGTACACCGGTACATCTTTCATTCCAATGTGCATTTATAAGCATTCCAACCGTCAATTAATTAATCACATTCTAAAAGATTTAGTTATGAAACAAATGTTTTTTTCGAGGTTATCTAACCTCCAGTTGTCAACTTTCTCGACAAACTTTCTCGAGATTATAGCCAAGTCGAACGCTAATGGCGTTACTTCCGGCAAGCTATATGAGGAGTTGTTAACCCAGGACGGGCTGCTATCTGAAGCTGTAAACCGGACTCGCTTTAGCGAATTGACTCAACAGCTCAATTCGATTGGCGCAGAACGCAAAAAGACCATTACCGGCATGAAAGGTATATTGTACAACCTGACAAAATCGCCTGTAAAATCAGAAAGTGAAGCAGCATCCCTGCTGTATAGCGCCTTTTCTGACATGGGACCAGCGTTAATTCGTGAAGTTCAGAATAAGCAAACAGGGGCGATCAAATCACTGCTTAACACGCTGGCTAAAACCGAGTATGCCGATGCAATCACGAAGACAAACATGGTGAATTGGATTTCTCATTTAGACAGCCTGCAGAGTTCCTTTATCACCACAAACAACCTTCGAAACTCACATCAACGTACCATCAACCAGTCTCAGAGTGCGACTTCCATTCGTCCCGGACTGGCAGATGCG
>JAUZOF010000171.1 GCA_030706585.1 Bacteroidota bacterium | reverse complement strand
TTTTAATGTTGGGGTCCTGGGTTCGAACCCCAGGCGGATCACAAAACTCAAACGGTGTGGTAGTTCAGCTGGTTAGAATACCTGCCTGTCACGCAGGGGGTCGCGGGTTCGAGTCCCGTCCATACCGCAAAAAGCAAGTCGAAAGGCTTGCTTTTTTTTGTTTATACAAAAACATTACAGAATAACAAACTGACAAACGTGCTATAAATAACGAATTAACAAGGATTTATCCCCAAATTCAGTTAAAAATCACCCCTTTCAAAAACTGAATCAATACAGGTGATTTTTTATATGTAACTTTGCTCAGTTTATATCTAATCTTAATATATGAATTCATTAAAAATCGGAAACCTAACGGCCCGTGTACCTATTATTCAAGGAGGTATGGGAGTAGGTATTTCATTAAACGGACTTGCATCTGCCGTTGCTAACGAAGGTGGAATCGGTGTTATCTCATGCGCCGGTCTTGGTCTTATCTACAGAAACACTGCTAAAGATTATATGGAAGCGTGCATCTGTGGTCTCAAAGAAGAAATCAGAAAAGCAAAAGAAAAAACATCCGGTATAGTCGGGGTAAACATAATGATGGCTCTTACCAACTTTGCGGATATGGTTAAGACCTCCATTGCGGAAAAAGCTGATATTATTTTTGCCGGAGCAGGACTGCCATTGGATCTTCCCAAATATCGCACTCCCGATTGTACAACCAAGCTGGTTCCTATTGTTTCTTCTGCCAGAGCAGCCAAGCTGATCTGTGACAAATGGAAATCTTTGTATGACTATCTACCCGATATGATCGTGGTGGAAGGTCCTAAAGCTGGTGGTCACCTTGGCTTTAAAAGTGATCAGATTCACGATCCTAACTTCTCTTTGGAAACCTTGATTCCGGAAGTTGTAAAAGAGGTTGCCGTTTTTGAAGAAAAATATGGTGTAGAAATTCCTGTGATTGCTGCCGGTGGTATCTACACAGGTGAAGATATGTACAACATCATGCAGAAAGGCGCTAAAGGCGTTCAAATTGCCAGCCGTTTTGTAACGACTCACGAATGTGATGCTGACGAAAAATTCAAGATGTCATATGTAAAGGCAGATGTAAATGATGTTGAGATCATCCAGAGCCCGGTGGGAATGCCAGGTCGCGCTTTGAAGAATAACTTCCTTGAGAAGGTAAAACAAGGTCTGACCAAGCCAAAATCATGCCCTTATCAATGCCTGAGAACCTGCGACTACCAAAAAAGTCCTTATTGCATCATTGTTGCACTTTACAATGCTTACAAAGGAAATCTGGACAATGGTTACGCATTTGCAGGTAGTAATGCATATCTCGCTCCCAAAATATCATCGGTTAAAGAGACTATCAATGACCTGATGAGCCGTTTTGAAAAAGCTAAAACCGAAGCATTAGCAAAAATCAAGAAATAAAGATTGATATACAAAAAAAGACCTTCAGATTTATACTGAAGGTCTTTTTTATATCTACCAGCTCCCTCCTGCGCCTCCTCCACCGAAGTCACCTCCTCCAAAACCGCCAAAATCGCCACCACTGTCATTATTTCCTCCACCTGAAAAATTCCCCCAGGAGCCATTGTGGTTGCGGTTAGCCATACCGGCTAAGAAAATCATTGTCCAAAGATCAGGCCCTGAGCTTCCACCTCCACGCCCTGTAAAATCATCATTGCCTCGATTTCCTCTTTTAATCAGCACAATGACGATAATGACAAATATAATGACGACGAGTCCGATTCCTGAGCCTCCTCCTTTTTTAGGACTTTCTGTTTTATACTTGTACTCCCCTTGGGCAACCGGCATAATCACCCGCAATGCACTGACTACACCTCCGAAATAATCATTCCGGCGAAAATAAGGTATCATTTCATTCTCTACAATTCTCTTGCAGATGGCATCCGGCAATGCTCCTTCCAGGCCGTATCCGGTTGCAATAAAGGCTTCGCCCCGGGTTTCATTTTTAGGCTTCAGGAGAATCACGATACCATTATTGCGTTTCGCCTTCCCCACTCCCCATTTCGAACCAATCTGCTGGGCAAAGGTCATTTTATCATAACCACCCAAATCATTAACTGTTACAATAACAATTTCATTGGAGGTGCTATCATTAAATGCGACAAGTGACTGCTCCAACTCCTGTCGTTGTTCATCAGAAAAGATGCCCGCTAAATCATTGACCAACCTTGGCGGATTGGGCTTCGCAGGAATCTGCGCCTGAATGGTTATCGCAAACACCCCAACCAACATCATCAGAAAAATAGATCTGATATTTCTACGTCTCATTATCTTGTTTATTTTAAATCCCGAATGAAATATCATCAGGCAATTCATTTGTATCATCTTTACGGTATTGGAAATGCTGTTTCAGTAATTTCCCGGCTTCAAGCACTGCAAGTGAAATACCTTCCGTCAGATTGCCTTGGGCAAATTGAGTACGCATTATATCTTTTACACTATCCCAGAAATCAGGAGGAACAATGGAATTAATCCCTTTATCTCCTATTACGGCAAACTTTCGGGATTCTACAGCGACATAAATCAATACGCCATTACGTTGTGCTGTCTTTTCCATCTCCAATTGATAGAATAGCCAGGCTGCATGATCGAGTACGTCTTCTCTGCAAAATCGTTCGATTCTGACCCGAATCTCACCGGAAGTATCTAATTCAGCCTGCCGAATAGACTCTGTGATTTTATGCTGTTGTTCTTTGGTAAAATATCTGGAAGCTCCCATGTGTTTTTCATTTAGATTTAGTCATGCCGAAACCATTTATTTCAGCATGGCAGAATAAATAGGCTCCTATTTTCCAAAATCAAAACTCACACCCGGAGCCTTTTCCGCACCTACCTGAGCCTGGAAGTAGCCTTTTTTCTCAAAACCAAACATCGGAGCTAAAATATTTCCGGGTACATGACGAATAACGTTATTATACGTATTCACCTCCTCATTGAATTTTCCTCGTTCAACAGTGATGCGGTTTTCTGTGCCTTCAAGTTGCGCCTGCAACTCAAGAAAATTTTGGTTTGCCTTGAGTTCCGGATAACGTTCAACGACAACCATCAATCTGCTTAAAGCTGAAGATAAACCATCCTGAGCTTTTTGAAAAGCCGCAATATTCGACTCAGTCAAATGTGTTGGATCAATCTTAATCGAGGTAGCGCTGGCACGGGCTGCCATAACCTCCTTCAGCGTAGATTTTTCAAAATTAGCAGCTCCTTCTACCGTTTTGACAAGATTAGGGATAAGATCAGCCCGACGTTGATAGACATTTTCCACCTGTGACCAGGCTTTAGCCACAGCTTCATCCCTAGTCACCATACCATTATAGGTACCCGACATCCATGTACCCAACACAAAAATAAGACCAACGATCACAATTAATGCAATCCAACCTTTTGACAGTTTCATAATTCATTCAATTTATAAGTGATTCAAAGCAAATATAGTATTAATGCAGCACACTTATGAATAAAATCGATAAAGGTGAATAAAAGAGGGTCGAAATTTTCATTTTGCATGTTAAGCTCACTTTGGATAACCATCCCGTTTCCAAGCTTTAGGCTTCTGGAAATTCATAACCAGAATAATAAAGAATGTAAAAAATACGCTGTTAAACATGCGATTAGTTCCCCATGATGAAACTTTGGACTATTCGTTGACAAATTCGCAAATGGTTAGCTATAAGGGGGATTTCGAGGGTTCCGGCTTTCATTTTGTCACACATTTTATCACTTCCGAAAGAGATGTTACAAACCTGTTACAACTTGATTTTATTGATGTTACGAATAAAATACCTATCTTTGATGTCGCTTTTAAAACCCAAAAACAAAAATTTATGTTACGAGGACTTTTGCCCAAAGAAGGCGCTTTTTTCGATTATTTCGATCAATTGATGGATGTAAACAAAAACATCAGTCGAACATTCCTGGAAATGGTCGAAGGAAAGCAAAGCTTTGAATCAGCATCGACAAGTATCAAAAAAATGGAACGCGAAGCAGACCGCATCTCGCGTGTTTGTCTTGATCTTTTACACCGTACATTTATTACGCCAATTGATCGTGACGACATCTTTAACCTGGTGAAATGCCTTGACGGTTTTGCCGACAACATTAATTCATCAGCATACCGTTTTGCTAACTATGGCGTGGAAGAAGTACGCAATGAAACTTTTGAATTTGCAAAAGTAATTATTGCTGCTGTTGACGCACTTGACGTTGCTATGCACGGGTTGAAAAACATTAAAAAGAACGATCAGGTTATGCGTGAAAAATGCGTATTGATCCACGATCTTGAAGATGAATCAGACGAAATCAACCGTAAAGCAGTAGCAGCATTGTTTTCACAAAACGATGTAATGATGTTGCTGAAATGGAAATCAATCTTCGAACGTATGGAGCGCGCTGTTGACCGTCTGAATCATGCAGCAAACATCATCGAAACTGTAATCATTGAACAATCATAATCCCCGACTCCTTCATTTTTTTGGAAGAATCAGTTCATTCATTTAACAAAAACAAGAATCTATGGGGTCAATCTTTATAGTCGTATGTATTACTGTTGCTCTGGCGTTGATTTTCGACGTCATCAATGGTTTTCACGATGCGGCTAACTCAATCGCCACGATTGTTTCTACCCGCGTGCTTTCGCCACGCTTTGCCGTGATGTGGGCGGCTTTCTTCAACTTTATTGCAATGTTTATCTTTGCTCCCAAAGTAGCAAATACCATTGCTAAAATCATTAAAATAGATCAGGCTGATACTGCTTTTATATACGTGGTATTAGCAGGCCTCCTTGGAGCCATCATCTGGGACCTTATCACCTGGTGGTACGGACTTCCGGCCAGTTCCTCCCATGCACTGCTTGGAGGTTTAGTGGGTGCCGGACTTGCATATAAAGGTACTTCTGTCATTAACTGGGAGGTAGTTACTAAAACTGCAGCCTTTATACCCATTGCTCCACTCGTTGGGGTTGTTTTAGGTTTCTTTGTGATGATAGGCGTAATCTGGTTGGTGCATAAATGGACTCCTAAGAAGGTAGATACAACCTTCCGTGCCGGACAGCTTATTTCTGCGGCTCTTTACTCAATCAGTCACGGTGCCAATGATGCCCAAAAAACAATGGGGGTTATCGTTGCTATTCTTGTTGCCGGTAAAATTTACACTCCTGATATTGAGCTCTCTATGGGTAATCAAACACTCTGGATTATTATGGCTTGTCAGGTCGCTATGGCAGCCGGTACCATGATGGGCGGTTGGAAAATTGTAAAAACCATGGGTATGAAACTGACCCAGTTGAAACCGGTTCACGGGTTCTGTGCTGAGTTAGCGGGTTCCTGCTCAATCTTCATCGCTACCCATTTGGGAATTCCTATTTCAACTACTCACACGATTTCCGGTTCAATCATCGGTGTAGGTTCTGTTCAAAATCTGGCCGGTGTAAAATGGGAAACAGCAATCCGTATCGTAGCGGCATGGGTATTAACTATACCAGCTGCCGGGATTGTTAGTGCATTGGTATTCTGGGGTATTAAAGCCTTACATTGCGGATTCTGATTTTAGACAAACGCATATTCAAAAAAACAGCCCTGTTATCGTTAAATAAACGATTTCAGGGCTGTTTTTTATTGCACTCCAATGAGGAGAGTTAATGATCCTTTTGCTTTCATCAAAAGCACTCCTTTCTTAAGAAATAGCTACTATCCGAATAGTTATAGCAAGCCTACCAAGTGAATTAGTAGTCTGGCTATTTCAATTAGTAAAGTTGCCGGGAGCATCAGCAATGTTACCAAAACAATTAGCATCGATACGAAAATCAATGGCGAGATTGCTAATGATTCTGGCAAGAGTGCTTTTCGTTTCAGTATGTATCAAAAAAGGCAGAAGTTACCTCCTGCCTTTAAGTTATTTACGTTGAACACAGATCTATTTGAATAATACCACTTTCATCTCTCCCGATTTAAAAGTGAGCTTAACAGAGCTCTTATCTTTTGAAATAGAAAGTTTCTTCACCGGAACAAGTTCGTCTGCAGACCAACTCTCTCCTGCCTTCTTCCAAAGCATCAAAGAGATATGGAACATTCCATTTCCTGAAGCCAAAGTAAATTTGCTTACGGCATTGATTACAGTACTTTTTTCACTTTCAGGATGCAAGCCTTTAGCATGGACAAATTCCATCGCGTCAAAGCCATTCAGAGTCACCATTGCCAACTGATATTTGCCGTTATCCATAATCCGGACATCGTGTCCCTTTACTTTTCGCACTACTTCGCGAATGGGAGTATTCAGTTCCGGCAGGGCATAATGGCCCAATCGCAACTCTACTGGCTCTGCACTAATGTTTTTATCCACACGCAGAATGCCATTGGCGAGAGGAATATCCGCCAACTGTAGTTTTACGTTCGGATTTGTCTCTAAAACAACATCACGGTAGTACACCCCGTTTTCAAATTTTCTGAAATCATACAGACGAAGAGCTTCCCATTTGTCCTGCTTGTTTTTGATAACATAGTTCATCGCCACTTCACCGTTTTCACCATCAGCCTGCCAGGGGAAAGCGCTGTTGTAGGATAGACGGTTGTAATTTTCCGTTGATCTGAACTTCTGCCAGTCGTCTTTTACCTTCTCATGACACCATGCACGTACCTCCGATGCTCCGATATTCGGATAGTCGGTAATCAGGATACCTGACCCTTTTTCGAATTTATTATAAACCTTATCTTTCTGAAGTTCATTTTCCCAGGGACCTTCGTTCTCTTTAGCTGTCCAGAAAGGGCTATCGGCAGGAGCTAAAAGACCAAGGAACGCTTTTGCCAACCAATATGCACTTCCCCGGCAACTATATATCTGTACAGCCGGTTCGAATGCACCATAAAAGCCTAAGGTAGGAACTCCGTCTTTAAGAAAATCAGGATTTTGGAAAAACTGGAGCAATACTCCGGAGGCAATCCTGCGCATCCAGCCATAGTTGACATCCGGTTGGTTGTAAAAGCCCATCAATGGAAACGGTACAATGGCTCCGGTACGGTAACTGATACTCCGCCCCCACATAATCATTTTACCATCACGGCTGAAGAGATAAGGGTAGTTGTCCTTCAGATCATAGAAGTTTTTCTGAAACTGTTTGGCATATTGGGGATAATTCTGTTTTCCAAAAAACTCAGACCAAAGCGTACCATACATCTGGAATGCCCACATGCTGTAATAATCGTAAGCAGGACTATCGTTATACCAACCCTCTCCACGATAAGCTTTGAGTGATTTCTGCAAATACTCCTCCATCAACTTATCATTAACCGTGTATCCCTGATTTTTGAAAAAACTCATCACGAAGATGTTGAAGAATTTCCAGTTGGAATCGACAGTAGGACCATCGCCATAACTAAGCATGGTCGATGCCAGTGCATCTTTCTGCTCTTTCGTCAGAGGTTCCCACAAAATATTGGGAATTGCAAAAAGAGCTACCGAGAGACCACCGAACTCCACCAGAATCTGGCTTGGTCCGCCGTTTTTAGGACGGGGTTTGATGTAAGCCGGACTATTCGGGTCAATCAGATTCAGAATCTGATGGCGGTAATACTCCCCTACCCGGATTCCATTGATTTCCAGATTTGGGTCTTCTTTCAACAAAGGAGCAGCCACAAAGAGAGTCCGGCAAAGGCCTTCCAGCTTTTCGGTAGGAATCTGGTTATCATTTTGCGGATAACTCTTACCCGGCTGTTTGGGGAATTTCATCGGGTCATCCATCGTTTTGACATAACCGAATGCCCCTTTCAACAGATAAAGAGCGGCATCTTTCCAGTGCTTGCGGGTCATGCCCGTCTTCGGGCTTAAAGCATAATCAGGCTGCTCCAACCGGAAAACATGATCGTTTTCCGGATTAGAAGCAGCCTGATTATTTGCTTGCGCAATTCCCATTGAAAGGAAACCCGCAAGCAAAAATAATTTCAGGTGAAATCTCATTTTCTTATGAATTTGATTGAGACATTAAAAAGTCGGTGTAACTTGTTTGATGGTTCCGTCTTCATTGAACTCCATCTTATCAAGGCAAACTTCGCGGTGGAAACCTGCAGGATCCCCCATTTTGATTCCGTCAGGATATGGGAAACGGTGGTAAACGATATACCATTCGTCTTTTCCAGGAATTTGTAAAACTGAATTATGACCGGTTCCGTAAATTCCTTTTTCCGGAGCTTTAGCAATGACTATATTG
>JAUZOF010000170.1 GCA_030706585.1 Bacteroidota bacterium | reverse complement strand
CATCAGGCTCGCCTTGTAGTTGGCATACTTGACCTTCTCTTCCACGGCGGGAATGTATTTTACCGAGGCTTTCTGATAGGTTTTCTCCTCGTTGGAAGTATTCATGGTAAATGCAGGAAACCCGTTATACCCCTTGATCTGATAAGCGAGTTTGGACGGATAGGCAAAGATGATTTCCACATTCGCTTTCGGGATGTCATCCTGGATGTAATAGCCGGAATAGGCATCAAACTCCTTGCGAAGGGTATAGAAATACTCAATCTGTCCGCCCACCTCTGCGCCTTCGATAGCGAACGTTTTATAATCTCCGTCATTCTCCAGGTTGGCAATCTGCTTGATGCTCTCCTTGGGCAGGTTGGTGATTTTACCGCTTGGAGAAATGAAACGAGCCTGGATGTTGAGGATTTCCAGTACGTTGTTCAGGGGAATATAGATTTTGTTGTAATGATCCAGCGCATCGTGCGAATCCACTTTTATCTTTTTGTGAAAGACGAAGATCTCTTCGAAGATGTTTTGCTTGTTGAGGAATACTTCGGTGATGCGGCGTTCGAGCGTAACGGCAGCACCGTTGACGCATTTGATAGTGTCGCTTTTATTGTCGGAAGGGTAGGTGTTCCAGTTGTAGCTTCCGAATTCGGTTTGCCCGAATAAAACCATCGGGAGGATCAGCAAGGTCAGGAAAAATATCTTTCTCATAGGATTCAATGTTTTACGGAATTAATTCTTTTCAAGGATAATGGTATTGCGGTAAGCCTGTTTCATCAGGTTGACCATTTTGTAAAACTCAGCGATATCGTTGCCTTTGAGCAAAAGCTGGTTGTAGATGTGGGTACTGCTCATCACGATCCGGTTGCCCTGTTTCTCGTATTTCTGGGTGTAGCTGAATTTCGGACTGTCGTATGTCGTAGCGTTGGGCACATCGGTTACCTTTACCTGTTTGGGGATATCGAGGATGCAGACCAGATTGTGCTTCATCGGCATTTCAAATTCGATCGGCATCTTTCGGTCTTTCTTCAGCTCGATATTGTTGAGGCTTTTCTCGATGTTCATATTCAGGTAAGAGCTGTTGTTTCCCGTGGTGATGTAATCGGGAATCTGAAACTCGAAGCGGATCTTCAACGGCTGATCAATCTCCTTCAGGTCGGAGGTTTCGATACGGGTAATGGTAAACTTATCGCTCGGTTTGGCGAAAACATCCTCCCACAGGGTGCTGTACTTCTCCTTCTCTGTCCGTGCAAACCGGGCAATGATCTCAGACTTCTTTTCGCCGTCGAAAACGGAGATGCCGCTTCCTTTCAACATCCCGTTTTCAACCCGGAGATGAATGGTGTCATTGACTGTATTCACCGATGGTTCGCAGAAGGGGATGCGATAGAGCTGATACTCCTTTTCGTTTTTGGAAATAATGCATTCCTTGCCCTGAATGGCGGAAGGGACATCTTCCATCCGGAGGTACTGCGTGGTTCCGTCCAGTAATACCGGTTGATTCTGTTCATTCCACCACACCGCGATCATGTGATTGCCGGCAGAGATGGTGGGGTATTCCGAATACTTGTAAGGCAAATGCCTTGTGCCTAACCAGGCCAGGGAAGCCGGTTGCCCGATGGCACGCAACATCGCGGTAAGCAGACTTGACTTGTCTTTGCAGTCACCGTATCTCCGGCTCAACACCAGAGCAGCTTCCCTCGGCACCAAACCATTGGAACCATCCTCGATGGCGATGTATCGGATGTTGTTTTGCACCCATTTGAATATCGCACGCACCTTTTCCCGCGGCGATTGTATCCCTGCGGTGATGGAGTCGGCGATGGCTTTTACTTCCGGAGATTCTGTCAGGTTCAATTTGCTGATGTTGGCGTACTCCACTTTGTAAAGATCATCCAGAGTGCGTACATGCCGGGTTGTTTTTCCTTTAAATTCCGACTCCGCAATCTGTACCACGATTTGGGGAACATAGTAACGGATATTTGGCGCCAAATGGTCGTGATCATACCCCTTCGGACAAGTGCTGGTCCAACGGTAAGTGATCTCATCACCTTTTGTTGATTGGGAAAAACGGATGCGCGTGGTATCTTCTCCGAAGAGGTGATAAGTGATCTTCACGCTGGCAGGGAACGTTACCGAAAACTCGGCCTGCTCCACCGGATAGCTGCTGTCGAAATAAAACCACAACGGATAATTCGGATCCTTAATCTCTACCTCGGAGTTTTTACAACGTTTACCTCCTTTGCCCGGAGCAGGAAAGTTGAAGTTGTAACAATAGACATCATCAAAGTAGGTGTAATCCGATTCAGTCGTCTTGACAAACTTCGAAACCGGAACTTTACGGAACTTCTCTTGCTCAGGAATCAGGCTGTAGGCCTCAAGCTTTTTGATTTCCGTCTTACCGTTGAAGAACTCCTTCGATTCGGTGTACAACGAAGCGCTCTCCTCCAGGATCATCTCCACGCTCGACTCTTTCATCCGGATTTGGGGAACGCCTGATTTCTTATCCTGAGTGATCGTGACTTCGCATTTATCCTGCAAGCCGATGATCTGTTCTTTCGGATATTTGGCCTGATATTGAGCCAGCTCAGTAGCCGGTTGTGCCAGGGCAGGAATGATTCCTATCCCCAGACATCCGGCAAGAAGCAAGCCTTTATATCCCTGTTTTAATTTATCGGATTTCATAAATCTCATCATTTTCATAGAACAATGTCTCGGTCAGTTTGCCGGTCTTGTCATAAACACTCCATTTGCCGGTCTTTTTATCGGCCAGATATTCGCCTTCCATCTCCTTCACTCCTGTTTCATAATAAGAAGTGAAGTGACCGTTACGACTGTCGTTTTTATATTCGCTGGCCTCTTTCAGTTTGCCATTTGCATAGTAATATTTATACGTTCCGGTTAGTGCATCGTTGATAAAGGTGCGTTCGCGCATGATGGCTCCGTTGGGGTAGTAGTTGGTATTTACTCCATCGAAGTAACCCTTTTTCAATGGAATTCTGGTCGATACCTTACCGTTGGGATAATAGCAAACCAGTTCTGAATTAAACAGTGCAATAGGTTGTTCTTTGAGCAGATTGTTCTTGCTGTCGCGGTAAGTGATACCGGTCAGGTTATTTTCAAAATAGTGCAGGCTAAACATCCAGGTGCTGTCCGGTGCGAAATAGTCTGCATTTCCCTGACGATCATCATCCACGAAATTGATTTGGCGGAATACCTTGCCATTCGGATAGAACTCCTGATAAAGACCTTGTTCCTTGCCGTTTTCGTATATCGATTTGAAATCCGGTTTCCCATTCTCATAAGAATAATGGACTCCTTCCGGCTCATTCACGATATAGTTTTGTTCGTCGGTTTTAATTCCGTGGTGATCCCAGTTTGTAGACAAACCTTGTGCCTTACCGTAGAGATATTGCTGGCGGCTTTTTAATTTTCCATTTGGATAAAAATACTCCTGGATACCGTTTCGTTCGTTGTCGCAAATGGAGATTTTAGCTTTTACCTTACCGTTAGGATAATGCTGTGTGTAATTGAGGGAGTCATACTCATACTTCAGATCATCGCTGATTTTTCCCTGTAGGTCAAAGTAAATCTCCTCAATAAAATCTCCGCTACGGTTAAATCGTTCTTCCAGCATCAGTTTGCCGGTCGGGCTGTAGTTCATACGACGACCCACCGGATGATTATCGCTGTAAAATGAACGGGACATCAGCGAGTCGTTGCTGTAGTAGGTTAGCATTTCACCCGTATAACCCTCTTTATCGTAATAGCCGTGTTCTTTCAGGTGACCGTTTGAGTGATAAACGCTATATGGTCCAACTATCTGGTTACTGTCGCAAGCATATACGGTCTTAAGGGTTCCATCGGTGTAGAAACTCTTTTGAATACCGGATTGCATTCCGTCTTTCCAGTTTTCCTCATTAATAACTACACCACCCGGTGTGTATCTTTTCCATAAGCCCTCTTTATTCTTATTCTTGAAAATACCTTCGAGTCTTAGAGAACCATTGGCATAAAATGATTTGAAATTCAATACCCCATTCTGATTAGATGCCGAATAGAGCTTCTTCCCGCTGTTGTCAAACCACTCTTCCTGCATGATAACATCCTCTTTGTAATTGAGAATGCCTTGTTTGGTACCGTCGGCAAAATAAAATGTCATGTTGCCGTTCATGTTTCCCGCTTTATAGCTATCCGAAAGAATGGAGAGTTTTCCATTACGGTCATATTCGCGGAAAACACCGGTCAGCTCGCCCGTTTCATCGTATTCCCCTTCCGTCTTTTTCTCTCCGTTGGAATGGTAAGTCACGAACTTGCCCGTTAGTTTATCATTCTTATAGTTTAATACAGATTCAGGTTTGCCATTGGCATACCATCTTTTTACAGGGCCTTCGAGCAGACTGTCTTTAAAGAATGCTTCTGATTTAAGTCCTCCGGTCAACCATTTCTCGGTAGCCGATCCCTCTTTCTTGCCGTTCTTGTATGCAGTTTCGCGCTGGAATCCATCATTAAATTCTACCTCAAGCAGGGTTCCTTCGCTCTTGTCATCCTTATACGGATGGCGGATAGTGAGTTTTCCGCTCGCTGTATATTCCTCTTCGGTTCCTTCCCGTTTACCGTTGAGGCGTGGGTAGATCCCTGATTTCACCCCATTGGGATGGTAAGTGATATTTTGTCCGTCCAGTTCATCGTTTTTATAATTCAGATATTGCTTGACCGGACCCTGCTCCCAAAAAAGAAGCCACTTCCCTTCTATTTTGTCCTCTTTATAGACGCCTTCCTCTGAACGGCCGCCTTCATCGTTGACCACTACCCAATGTCCTTCTTTGGAAGGTTTGTTTCCCTCTTTGAGCATACCCAGGCTTTCCAGATCTCCATTGTCATTGAAATGATATTCCTTGATCTGTTTCTGCTCATTATCTGTGGAAAATCCATAGTCCCGCCAGTTGTTCAGTTTCTGTTTGGAACGCTCAACAAACCGATCATACTGTTTCTTGTTCTTCTTGATCCAATCAGTGACGGTTTTATCCTCCGTATTCTGGAAGAAGTAATAAGTGTAAGTCTCAAAATCATTTTCCTTCATCAAATCGGCAAAGAAGCGCACGTAGCATTGGTTGTAAAATGAAGGGTCATTTTCCTCAAACGCCATTTTGCGAAACAACATCAGCGACTGCCGCGTAGTGATATAATTGATCTTAAAATTGTAAGGAAAGTCATTCTTGAAGGCCAGCTCCGAATTAAGCAATCCCGTCAGCTCATCCCATTTCTCGTGTTTAATGTCTTTCGGATAGCTATATTGATAAGGATGTGAGATGGAGTCGTTTTCTCCGGTTACCGCCTTTTCGAAGTTCGATATATTGCGGTTTGACGTATTCAGCAGCACTCCCATGTTATAAGCCAGAAAAGCCTGTGCTTTACGCCCCATGATATAGTTGGCCTTGGCCAGCGCCATGTGTGAAGAGGAGTGGTAAGGATTGTATTTCAACCCGGTGATGAGAAGCTCTTCGGCTTTTTGCGGATCATTATTATTGAGGTAACATACAGCCAGGTTAAAAATCAACCGTTGGTTGTAAGGCCAGCGCTTATAGGCAGCATTCAGCCATTGGATAGCCTCTTCGGTTTTACCCAGGTCATCGAGCAGGCTACCTTTAAATGTAACCGTGTTGGGATCATCCGGGTTGAGTTGTTCCGCTTCAAGGCATTTCCGGTAGGCAGCCTCTGTTTTGTTGTCATTGCTGTAACTCAGGGCTGCTTCATAACAAGCACGCGAATACTCGGGATCGCAGGGACTCACCCGGCTAAACATTCGGATGGCTTCGTCATACTTGCCATTGTCGTTCAGCTCAATACCTCTTTTAATGATTTCATTTCCGGTAGCCGGAATGGTGTCCTTCGCCTGTGCATTCGCCTCAAACGCGCAAATGGAAATACAGGCTAGCGGAAGCAGAAAAAACTTCTTCATACTTAATGTTATTTCAGGAATTATAGATGACTTTGAATGATCTGTTTCAGAAAATAGGAAATGATAAGCTATGATAGGTTTCAGATTGTAAAACCGAACAAATATAATTAAAGTATTTTTCCCTAAAAGGGGTAGAATCGCTTTTTTGTAAATAAATGTCGAAAAGAATGTGTTGCGGGAGGAAGGTAGTGAAAATGGGGAGCCGCGTTTCAAAACTCCCCATTGTGATGTTTATCAAGGAATAAATGCAGTGAAAATACCACCCCATGGTCCGGTTTTACCTGTTTTGCTTACCCAACGGGCAAATCCGGAGATTACCTTACCCCGTTGATCCGGAGTAAATACAATCTTGTCATGTGACCGTGAGATATTGCAATATTTATCGCAATCATCAGGCGTGACAGGAGCAGGGCTGTCCAGTTTATACCAGATCTCGCAAAAAGCAACACCATCAGGTTTCGAATGTGAGGATGGGGTTGCTGAATCGGCATAGTTAACATGCAATACCGAAATCTCTTCCGCTGAAAGATTGACAATCGGAGTTGTAGTGGGCGCTGAAGATGTTCTGCTACCACCTCCTCCGATATAATGTACATGCAATGCCTCTTTGGATTCTGCCGGGATAGCATCATTATTCAGAATGTCCTTGTTGTATAAATCCACCAATTCGGGCAACAGAGCATCCCATGCGGCATCACGGGCAGCAGTAGCTGCCGGACTTTGAGTACTTCGGTTATTGGTAACCGCGTTTTTTGCTTCATAGTCAATACGAAGCGGTGCAATGCGTGTTAATCTTGGCTGATCAATACCCCATGCGACAGCATTTGTCGTACAGAGTTCAATTGCATTGCGTTGGAATTCATATTTAGCCGCCGGCAATACCGGCAAGCTATAGGTTTCCTTTGCCATAATAATTTGATTTTGTGTTAATGATAACGGATATCTATCTCATTTGAAACGCTTTATGTTTTTATATTCAATCGGTATTTCCTTAATTTCCTTCCCATTTGGCTCATTTTTAAGGCTTTTAATGCGATCCTAATGCTCTTTAATATCATGTTTAAGGCGATTAGCATCGTGATAAAGGCGATTAATGCGACGTTTAAGGCTATTCGCGTCACGTTTAAAGCTATTAATGCCGCGTTTATAGCTATTAGTGTCGTATTTATCGCATTTAATGTCGCGTTTAGGGCGATTAATATCATGTTTATTACCATTAGCGTCGCGGTTAACGCCATTAGTATCGAGAATATGACGATTAGCATCACGTTTAGAGTTATTAATGCAGTGTTAATTGCCTTAATTATCCCGTTTCAGGAGAAAAGGATTGTACAAATGAAGATTAACTACATCTTTTGAACTGATAATCTCATCTTCAAAAGAATAATCCCAACGCTTTGGTTGCTTAATTTCAGGCTAACCATGAAGAATCTCATATAAAAGAGGTGGAAGATCCGGTTTTTATCATACTGCGGAATTAGAATATTGCATCAGATTGTGTTAAGCGATAACAGAGTGTTGTTTTGGCTGCTTCCCATTAACGATTTCTTCTAATACCTCAATCGGTTTCTCTGAACCGGAAAACGAAAATCTATGATTTTGTTTTTTATAATCCCTTCTCTTGATAATCTAATTGATAATAGATGTTTTTATAATGCGGTTATGCTCAATCGGAATATCTTAAACACTGTGTAAAACATATCTATAATCCTTATATCTGTAAGTATTTAGTTGTGATATTAACGAAATAAACGATATGTCACTTTGCAAATATAGGATATAAATAATAACAAACAACAACTATTGAATATTATCATCTAAAAAATATTCATTTAGCATTATCTAATACAATATATCGCCTGTAATCATAGATATGTGAATGAAGCGAAATGGTAGGAGCATTGAGTATTGAGTCAATAACAGCCAAAATATATTCTATTCTTTTACAATTGTAAAACACAGTGATTTGAGGATTGAAGAAAATGTTTAATTTTAGAGCGGAAATAGTTTGTTGTCGGATTGGAAATTCTGGTAATATTCTAGGAGTATAATTTCGCCCCGACGGGTTCATTGTTTTCTATGGTATATCCGGAGTGCTTTTAGACTTGCTTTTAGCACTGACGATGGAGTAATTATCGGATTATTGAGGAAGATTGAAATAGATAGATTGTTACTATTATTTTGGCTAAAATATTTATCTTAGCTATAACCATACAATACATCAAATTATGAATGATTTAGATCAAATAGGAAAAATACAAAAGCAGATTAAGGTTAAGATTGAAGACTCTAAAAAT